>CABZPB010000006.1 GCA_902527485.1 uncultured Pelagibacteraceae bacterium | reverse complement strand
GCCCCATGCAAGTGCTTCGATTACATCTAGGGGTAAATTGTTATTAGTAATTGTCGGAACAATTGTCCAAATTAATAAATGTAATAGAACAAAAATAAAAAAAATATTATTTATATTTCTATTTAAACTTATCATTACTTAGTAATTACAATAATTAACGTTACTTGACACCCATATTTTGCTGAATATACTTCCTCGAACTCAATAAGAAAATATGGCTAAAACCAGTAAAGTAAAAAAAAAAGTTGTAAAAATAAAGAATAAAACTACTAATAAAACTAAAATTAAGAAAGTAGCTAGAACTGCAGTAGCCAAAGTTAAAGATACAATTAAAAGCCCAATTAAAATTTCTAAAACCTATATTCCAAAAGATACTGAAAAATATATGTGCGAAAAACACAAAGTATTTTTTAGAATGAGGCTTCAAGAATGGAGAAAAGAATTAGTTAGAGCAAATAATCAAGCTTTATATAATGGGAGCTTAGATGATAATAGCATCTCAGCAGATATTGTAGATCAAGCTAGCTCCTATACTGATAAAAATGTTGAAATGAAAGCTATTAATAGACAAATTAAACTCATTTCAGAGATAGACAAAGCGCTAGCAAGAATTAGAGAGGATATATATGGATACTGTCTTGATACAGCAGAACCAATAGGGTTAAAAAGACTTATGGCTAGACCAGTTGCAAAGTATACTATTGCTGCACAAGAAAAACATGAAAAGGATGAAAAAGTTCACGCAGATGACTAAAAAAAAGAAAAAAACTAAAAAAGTTCATAATCCAGTAACTTATTATTTTACTAAAAAGTATATATATTATTATTATGGTTTGTTTTGGATAATTTTGTTATTTATTGTATTTAGTTAATGGATACAAAAATAATTCTAATAATTATCATTGTTCTCGCCATTGAGGTCTCAGGCCATGGAATTTTTGCCTCTTTATTTAGATTGCTATCCTCAATGAATTAACAGGGTTTTGGTGGTATTTCATTTTCATTCATAAATGCAAAACCCCTTTTAACTCCTTCTCTCTCAGAAATTTCCTCATACCATCTAGTGAGATTTTTATAATTTTTAAGACCAATATCATGCCATTCGTGTCTTGCTATCCAAGGGAATGTCCCAATATCTGCGATTGTATAATTATCACCTGATAAATATTTTGATTTAGATAATCTCTCGTCCAATTCCTTGTATATTCGTTTAGAAATTTTAAAATATCTCTCCTCACCAAATTTACTTTTTCCAGGATTATAATGATGGAATTGATGGTGTTGACCTAGCATTGGACCAACATAACCCATTTGAACCATCAACCACTGATTAATTTCTAATTTTTCTTCTGAATTATAGAATTTTCCACTTAACTCAGCTAAGTAAATTAAGATGGCTCCAGATTCAAACACAGTTTTTTTATTTTTGTGATCAATAATTACTGGAATTTTGCTTAAGGGACTAATTTTTTTAAATTCCTCTTTAAATTGTTCACCATTATTAATGTCAACTTTAATTGTTTTATAATCAAATCTAATTTCCTCGAGCATAATACTAATTTTTTTACCATTAGGTGTATTAGCTGAGTAAAGATCTATCACTCCTTTTTTCCAAGTCTTTTCAATAAATTTGTGGAGGTTGTTGTAAATTCAAACCTATATTTTTCATCAGGTCTTGCTAATTTAAAACATGCTCTTGCTGCTAAAGCGCCTTCATGAAACCCTGATAATATTAGTTTTAATTTTCCAGGATAATTACAAATATCACCTACTGCATAAATACCTTTTTGATTTGTCTCAAATTTTTCAGTATCTACCTCAATAGTTTTTTTATTTAAATTAAGTCCCCAATTAGCAATTGGTCCTAGCTGCATTATAAGACCAAAAAACCCTAAAACATAATCGGTTTTTAAATTTTTAAAGTCATTATTATCGTGTTTGATATCAATAGTTTCTACTTTTTGCTCCCCATGCACATTGGCCATTTGATATTTGGTAAAAAGATTTATTTTACCTGCCTCTTTTAGCTTATACATTTTACTTACTGTTGCTTGAGCACCTCTAAATTCATCCCGTCTGTGAATCAAGTTAACATTAGACTCTTTTGACAATTCTACAGCCCAATCTAATGCACTATCTCCACCACCGAAAATTGAAACAGTTTTTCCCTTGAAAATATTTTTATCTTTTACAGAATAAAATAATGATTTATTCTCAAATTTTTCACATTCTTTTGGTGGAAATTTTCGAGGTTCAAATGAGCCAACCCCTCCTGCAATAATCACATTTGGTGTTTGGAAAGAGTTTCCACCACTAGTTTTTACCAACCAATTATCGCTGTCTTTCTTGACTTCCTCAACTCTCTCACTTAAATGAAATTTGATATCAAACGGTTTTAATTGATTTAATAAATTGTTAGTAAGTTCCTCACCTGTACATTCAGGAACTGCAGGAATATCATAAATTGGTTTATCTGGATAAAGTTCAATACATTGTCCACCTATTTTATCTAAATTATCAACTATCTCACAGTCTAATCCAATTAATTTTAATTGATGTGCAGTAAATAGCCCTGTTGGACCTGCCCCAATAATTAATGCGTCGGTTTTTATCATTTAAGCTTGCTTGGATGGTATGTTTACTTCAAGTCCATCTAGTTCATCTGAAACAATTATTTGACAACTTAGTCGACTATTTGTTTTTGGTTCAAATGCCATATCTAACATATCATCTTCTCCATCTTCTTTTTTTGGAATTTTATTAAACCAATCATCTTTGACATAAACATGGCAAGTTGCACATGCCATGCCACCACCGCAATCGGCATCTATGCCTGGTATATCGTTTTGAACTGCTCCCTCCATAACAGTAAGACCGTTTTGAACTTCAACAATATGTTTTTCATCATTGTGAGTGATATAAGTTATTTTTGCCATTCAGTTAGATATAGGTGTTAAAAAAAATAGGGCAAGTATGCAAAACATACTCGCCCTAAAATTATTTTAATTACTTAGTAATTATCTTGCTCTCGCGCCAGCTCCTGAACTCATTGCAGCTGCCCAGATTACTAGACCAAATGCAATTTTGTTAATGAAGTCAGCTAAGTTGTAAACAACGTTTAGTGAGTTAGCATCTACACCACCTGTTAGGTAACCAAATACATAACCTAATGGATAAATAGCCCAACCTACAGTTACAATCATTCTCATTGCACCGAACGCAGTTACAAGAGCTTTGTTACCGCTTTTCGCAGCAGCTCTTCCAGCCTCACCAGAGAATATTTCATACAGAATGTAAATCCATCCAGCCATACCGATTACAAAACCAAGTGTAGCGTTGATGTATCCAGCTTCTCCTAAGTATCCTCCGATTAACATTACTAATGAACCGATTAACAATCTCCAGAACATTCCAGAATTTGCTTTTCTTACTGCCACCAAAATTAAGTAGAATTCTACCATCTGTAATGGCACAGTAATTAACCAGTCAATATATCTGTATACTGTTGGTGAGTCACCAGTAGCAACCCATACTTCTCTCATGTACATGTAGTGAATGAAAGCAATACCAGTTACAAGACCTGCAACAGTTACTGATGTTTTCCATGCAGGGTTAACAGTTCCTCTCTCCATGAAGAAGAAAGCTGTAGCTGCTAACATACCCATTGAAATAATCCAAAAAGATATTCCAACAAAGTCGTCTTGCATCAACATCGTTGCGTCTGCTGCATTAGCAACACCTGCATAACCCACTAGGGCTAAAGCTGCTAGAGCAAACAGTTTAAGTTTTTTCATAAAAAACTCCCTCTTTAGTTAGTTTTTATTTTAGTTTATATAAACTATGCTTAGGCTCCCCTAAGCAAAAGTTGTGGTTAAATACCAAATAAAATCACTTAATAGAAGACATAATTGTAATTAATTTACATTGATTTTACTTGTTTTTTAAAATTAAATACAATTTGTGATTTAAAAACCACAACAAATTAACTAAGAATCAACATTATTATGTCAGATAAATTTAAGGAAATTTATACAAAATCTATTGAAGATCCAGAAAATTTTTGGAGAGAAGCTTCTGAAAATATCTTCTGGTTTAGAAAACCTAATAAGATTTTAAATAAGTCAAACCCACCTTTTTACAAATGGTACGAGGATGGTGTTACTAACACGTGTTATAATGCATTAGATCATCACATTGATCAAGGTAAAGGAAATAAAACTGCATTAATTTATGATAGTCCAATCACTGGAACCACAAGTAAATTTACTTATGAGGAACTAAGATCAAAAGTATCAAAATTTGCAGGAGCACTTATGGATCAAGGGGTCAATAAAGGTGATCGAGTAATAATTTATATGCCAATGATACCTGAAGCTGTTATTGCCATGCTAAGTTGCGCTAGAATTGGGGCAATACATTCTGTAGTATTTGGTGGATTTGCTTCAAATGAACTTGCTAGTAGAATTGATGACAGTAAAGCTAAACTCTTAGTTACTGCGTCCTGTGGTTTTGAACCAGGAAGGACTGTTGAGTATAAACCACTTGTAGATGAAGCAGTTAAATTAGCTAATCACAAAATCAGCAAAATGATTTTGTTTCAAAGAAAAGGTCATGAGGTCAAATTAAATGCACCTAGAGAGATAAGCTGGGATGAAGCTCTTGCAAATGCTAATGACACAGATTGTATTGAGATGAATTCTAATGAGTTTGCTTATATTCTTTACACATCAGGCACAACGGGGACTCCAAAAGGAATTGTTAGAGATATTGGAGGTCACATAGTTGCACTTAAGTGGACAATGAAAAACATTTACAACATCGACGAAGATGATATTTGGTGGTCAGCAAGTGATATTGGATGGATTGTGGGTCATTCATATATTGTTTATGCTCCATTGTTTAAAGGTTGCACGACTGTACTATTCGAGGGTAAACCAGTAGGCACACCTGATGCTGGAGCCTTTTGGAAAATTATTTCAAATTATAATGTAAAATCATTATTTACAGCACCAACGGCTTTTAGAGCAATCAAAAAAGAGGATCCTGATGGTAAATTTTTCTCTAAATATGATTTAAGTAAATTTGAGAGTCTTTTTCTCGCTGGAGAGCGGGCTGATCCAGATACAATTAAATGGGCTGAAAATTTATTAAAAGTTCCTGTGATAGATCACTGGTGGCAAACAGAAACAAGCTGGGCAATAAGTTCAAATTGCACTGGAATTGAAATGATGAAAACTAAATATGGTTCAGCATGTAAAGCTGTGCCAGGATATGATGTAAAAGTCATTAAATCAGATCAGACTTTAGCTAAAACAAATGAGATGGGAGATATAGTTGTTAAACTACCATTACCTCCAGGGACTTTCCCAACTTTATGGAATGCTGATCAAAGATATAAAGAAAACTATATGTCAAACTATGATGGATATTATCAAACTTATGATGCAGGTCATATAGATGATGATGGTTATATATGGATCATGTCTAGAACAGATGACATAATTAATGTTGCGGGTCACAGATTATCAACTGGTGCGATAGAAGAAGTTTTATCCGAACATCAGTCTGTAGCTGAATGTGCTGTTCTTGGAATTGCTGACAAACTCAAAGGTCAATTACCTATTGGTTTAGTTGTTTTAAAAGCCGGTGTTGATAAAAGTCATGAAGATATATCTAAAGAATGTGTTCAAATGGTCAGGGAAAAAATTGGTCCAGTTGCCGCATTTAAAATTGCAATAGTTATTAAGAGACTGCCTAAAACTAGATCAGGTAAAATCTTAAGGGGAACAATCAGAAAAATTGCTGATAAACAGGAATATAAAATGCCTCCAACAATTGATGATCCTAAAATTTTAGATGAGATAAAAGCTGATCTAAAAAATAATAACATTCTTAAATAGTGTTGAAAACATACTTTTTTCTAATAGGAGCAATCTTTTGCGAGGTTGCTGGGACAATGCTATTGCCAATATCACAAAATTTTACAAAAATTTTACCAACTTTAGCTCTTGCTATTTTCTATTTAACTGCATTTTATCTTCTAACTTTTGTAGTAAATAAGTTACCAATTGCAATTGTCTACGCAACTTGGAGTGGTCTTGGGATATTTACTATTGCAATATTAGGCTACATTTTTTTTAAACAAACCCTAGCATGGCAAGCTATTGCTGGATTATTTCTTATAGTCATTGGTGTTATATTGGTAAATAGTTATACAATTAAAATTAACTAAATTTTAGAGGAGTGCCCTTAGGATCACCTAAAATCTTTCCATCCTGCATTTTTATTTTCCCAGCAATAATCGTTGCAACTGGTGTTCCTTTAAATTCAACATCATTAAAAGGTGACCATCCACACTTACTCTCTATATTCTCATTTTTAATAGTTATTTTCTTATTCATATCAACAATAGTAAAATCAGCGTCATATCCTTCTTTAATAAATCCTTTGTTCTGTATCCCAAATATTTTTATTGGATTTTCACAAACTAGATCTATTAGTTGGGTGAGTGATAATTTTCCATGATTAACATGATCTAGCATTACTGGCATAAGTGTTTGAACACCTGGCATGCCTGATGGAGAATTAGGATACTCTTTGTCTTTATTTACTTTTAAATGTGGTGCGTGATCTGAGCCAATAGTATCATTTAAATTATTTCTTACTGCATACCACAATCGATCATAATGAGACTTATCTCTTATTGGGGGATTCATTTGAGCGTAGGTTCCAAGCCTATCATAACAATCAGGAGCATAAATTGTTAAATGTTGTGGCGTAATTTCAAAAGTAATATTACCTTTATGTTGAGATAAAAAATCTACTTCTTGTTTTGTGGTAATATGTAATATATGGGCTTTCTTGTTATATTTTTTTGCAAGTCTAACTATCCTTCGAGTGGAAGAAATTGCACACTCCTCACTTCTCCAAATAGGATGTGAGTGCACATCACCATTTTTAATTAATTTTTTATTCCTATTTAAGATTTCTTCATCTTCGGAGTGAACTGCTACTACCTTTGAACTATTTTGAAATACTTTATCAATATCTTCCTCTAGTGCTACTAAGAGATTACCTGTTGAGGAACCTACAAACAATTTGATCCCACAACAGCCCTCTAAATTTTTTAACTCAGCGAGTTGACTAACATTACCTGCTGTAGCACCAAAATAGAAAGCATAATTGCAGTACATTCTATTTTTTGCAAGATCCAATTTTCTTTGAAATTCTTTTAAATTTGAGGTTGGAGGGTTAGTGTTTGGCATTTCAAATACCGCTGTAATTCCTCCAGTTACTGCTGCTCTACTTCCTGAGTGAAGATCCTCAGTGTCTGTAGAACCCGGTTCTCTGAAATGGGTCTGAGTATCTATACAGCCAGGTAAGGTAATTTTATTTTTGGCATCATAGACTTCTTTTGCCTCCTCTGATATTTGACCAATCTTTAATATTTTACCGTCTTTGACCGCAATATCTTTATCCTCTAGATTACCATTAATATAACATTGTCCATTTTTGATTATTAGATCTAACATTTTTAAGAAAAGTTATTATATTAATTTAAACGATCAATCAAATATGAATAATAGTGTTTATATATTAAAAGATAGAGCCATACTTTATGTGAATGGTCAGGATGCGAAAGACTTTCTACAAAATTTAATTAGCAACGATATAAATAAAGTCACAGATAATTCAAGTTGTTTTGCTTCATTATTAACTCCTCAAGGTAAGTTTCTTTACGAGTTTATTGTTGTAAAGCATAAGTCAGGTTTTTTTATTGATTGTGAAAAGTCCCAATCTGAAGAAATATTGAAACAATTAAATTTATATAGAATAAGATCAAAAGTAGAAATCCTTAATCTAAGTAATGAATTTGTTGTTGCGAGTTTTGGTTATGAAAAATATTTATCAATAGATAACTCAAAAGATATTCTTGGTTTTACTATGAGATATAGAGAGGATCCAATAGTTCTAGATCCAAGAAATAAAAATTTGGGTGCAAGGTTAATAATTAATTTAGAAAAACTTTATTTGTCTCTAAAAAAACTTGAATTAAGGGACAATAAAATTGAGTACTATTATAATCAAAGTCATAAACTTGGAATTGTTCCAAAGAATTTAAATAAATTAAAAAATAAATTATTTGGTATTGAATGTAACTTTGAGGAACTTAATGGTATTGATTTTAAAAAAGGGTGTTACGTTGGACAGGAGAATACTGCTAGAATTAAACTTAAAAATAAACTTTCCAAAAGACTATTACCAGTTGAGATAATTGATGGAAAGCTTGACGAGGGTGAAACTGTATATTGTAATGAGATTGAAATTGGAAAAATTCTGATAAATGAGGAGTATCCCTTTGCTTTGATAAAATTTTCAAATGAAAATTTTAATAAAGATGTTACTTTAAAAAGTAAAAATGGATCATTTAAAATATTTATACCTGAATGGCTGAAGATTTAATTTTTTGGTGCAGCCAGAAAGACTCGAATTCTCATGGACATTATCTTTTGGCCAGTAAGTAAGCCACATAATTAACCTTACTTTTAAAAAAGCACAGTGAGAAAGCTGAAAGAGGTTAAAATGGCATCTATAAAAAAGTTAAGATCTTTTAAATGGCAAGTAGTAAAATACATTGCTTAATAAGTTATGCATTAGTAGATCGTTATTTACAAATCGGGTGTTTTAAGTACAATAATTCAATGAACTTTGACAAATCTATACACCGAGTTGATAATGCTGTTTCAGAAGATAATTGCACATTAATAATTAAGTATATGGATTTAACCTGTAAGGAAAAAGCAAAGACTTTAGTAGGTAATAAAATTTTAGAAAATAAAAATCATAGAGATGTTTATAATTATGGATTAAATCCCAATAACAATGAGGATAAACCTTATATAAAAATTATTTTAGATGTTATGCAAAAAGAATTAATAAAATATATGAATACCTTTTCTTTCTTAAAAGAAGTTCGTGTTCAAGACATGCAGTTATTAAAATATGAGGTAGGTCACTTTTATAAATCTCACATTGACTCATTTTATACAGTAAATAGACAGCTATCTTTCATAATTAATTTAAATGATACTTATGAAGGTGGTAACATAATATTTAAACACCCTACTGGAAGACACACACAAAAAATATTTGATCTAAAAAAGGGGGATTTGCTGATATTTCCTAGCAATTTTATGTATCCTCATGAAGTAAGTCAAGTTACTAAAGGCACTAGATACAGTATAGTTAGTTGGTATGCGTAAATAATAGTTTACTGAACTCCAACTAGAGATAATAAAATTTTTGGTTGATGAGGTCAGTATTTCAGGTGGTTTCACTTTTTTTCAATATCAACTAGCTTACTATCTTTTATATAAGCAACTCTACCCTTACTATTATTAATACAATCATATTTTAAGAGTATTGCAAAAGCACCCCCACTCAACAAACTCATAGACACGGTCCCTAAAAGTTTTTTTATTACTCAGGGTTATCAAACCCTTAAAAGTTAAGTCTAAATCGTTTTTTAGTTGCAAAAAAACTCTTAAAAAACTAGCACAGTAACGATTACAATGTAAACATAGTACGAGCAAGGTGATGTTAAGATTTTGAAATTTTTTTAAAAAAATTCCCGTAAAAATTTCTTTTTGGTGCGGCCAGAGAGACTCGAACTCTCATGGACTAGGTCCACACGGCCCTCAACCGTGCCTGTCTACCAATTTCAGCATGGCCGCAAATATGACCCACATTAAATCAATGACAAGTAGGTTTCAAATTGATAAATTTTATTTATGGAATTTAATCAAGAAGTAAAATTGGCAACTGATCCAATTTATAGGAAGATTTCAAAGGTTATGCCTGAGATTGAGTGGGCAGTTCATGCTCCTTATATCCATAAAATTAATAAATTAAAAAAAGAGAAAAATGCAGTAATACTTGCTCATAATTATCAAACTCCAGAAATTTATCACGGCATTGCAGATTTTTCTGCAGACTCTTTAGCTCTTGCTGTTGAAGCATCAAAAACCTCAGCAGATATAATTGTTATGGCTGGAGTTCACTTTATGGCTGAGACTGCAAAATTAATGAGTCCAAATAAAAAGGTTTTATTGCCAGACATGAAAGCAGGTTGTTCATTATCCTCTTCAATTACGGGTAAAGATGTCAGATTGTTAAAAGAAAAATATCCAGGAGTTCCTGTTGTCTCGTATGTAAATACTTCTGCTGATGTAAAAGCTGAAACAGATGTGTGTTGTACATCTGCTAATGCAGTTAAAATTGTAAAATCCTTAGGTGTGAAAAAAGTTATTTTTTTACCTGACGATTATTTAGCTAAATATGTTGCCTCACAAACCGACGTTGAAATTATCTCATGGAAAGGAATTTGTATTGTTCATGATCAATTCAACGAAAACGAAATTAAGAGTATAAGGAAAAATAATCCTGGAATTAAAATAATTGCACATCCTGAGTGTCCACCAGAAGTTATTAAAGCAAGTGATTTTGCAGGATCAACATCAGGAATGATTAATTATGTAAAAAATAATCAACCTAAAAAAGTAATGATGGTAACTGAATGTTCAATGAGTGATAACATCCAGGTTGAAAATCCAAACGTTGAATTTATAAGACCATGTAATATGTGTCCACATATGAAAAAAATTACTTTACCAAAAATATTAGACTGTTTAGAAAATGAAACTGGTGAAATTATCATGGAACAAGAAACAATTGATAGAGCTAGATTGTCAGTAGAAAAAATGGTTGCTATCGGTAGATAACAATTCGTGTCAAAAATTAAATTAAGTGAAAATTTTATTAAAGATAGAGTAAAACTTGCACTTACAGAAGATTTGTATCCTTACGGAGATATAACCTCTAACCTAATAAAAAATAATAATATTATTGAGGCGAAAATAATTTCTAATCAAAAAGCAGTTATTGCAGGTTTGCTATTTGTAAAACAATCTTTTAAGCAAGTTGATAAAAAAACTAAGTTTATAATAAAAAAAAAAGATGGGTCCGCAGTCAAAAAAAATTCTGTAATAGCAGTAATAAAAGGTAAAGCTAATTCTATAATGGTTGCAGAAAGGGTTGCATTAAATTTTTTATCCCATATTTCAGGAATAGCTACAAAAACAAATCAATTTGTAAAACTAGCTGGAAAAAAGTGTAAAATTTGCTGCACCAGAAAGACTTTACCGAATTATAGGGTTATTCAAAAATACGCAGTTAAATTAGGAGGCGGTACAAATCATAGATTTAATTTAAGTGATGAATTTTTGATTAAAGATAATCATATTGCTAGTTCTGATTTAAAAGAATTAGTTTCATTGGCAATAAAAAATAAAAATGGAAAAAAAATTACTGTTGAAGTTGATGATTTAAAGCAACTAAAAAAAATTATTGGTCTTAAATTTAATACTATTTTGTTTGATAATATGAGTATTAAAAATCTTAGAGCAGGTGTTAAACTAATTAAAAAATATTATGAAACAGAAGCTTCAGGAAATATTAATCTTAAAACTGTAAAATCTGTTGCTGCAACTGGGGTAGATAGAATTTCGGTTGGAAGCATTACTCATAGTGCCCCAGCTATAGATTTCAAATTAGAAATCTAGATTATGAAATTTTTTTAATTTTTATTTTTCAAAAGCTCAGCCTGTGCTGCTGCTAATCTTGCTATAGGAACTCTGTAAGGTGAGCAAGAAACATAATTAAGCCCAGCTTTTGAACAAAATTTAATACTCTTTGGATCACCACCATGTTCACCACATATACCTAATTTAATTATTTTGTTTTGTTTTTTTCCTTTAGAAATCGCTATTTCGACTAAATCTTTCACTCCATCATCAATGGATACAAAAGGATCAATAGTAAAAATTTTGTTATCTATATAATCATTTAAAAATTTACCACTATCGTCTCTACTTATTCCAAATGTTGTTTGTGTTAAATCATTAGTGCCAAAACTAAAGAATTCAGCATGTTTTGCAATATCATCAGCCTTAATTGCTGCTCTAGGTAACTCAATCATTGTACCCACAAGAAATTCAATCTTTGTTTTATTTTCTTTTTGAACTTTTCTTGCAGTATTGATTACTAAATCTTTCATTATTTTAATCTCGGCTTCAGTTGAAACTAAAGGAATCATTATCTCGGGAAAAGCAAATTTTTGTTTGTTTTTTTTTAAGTCTGCAAGAGCTTCAAATATCGCTCTACATTGCATCTCATAAATTTCAGGAAATGAAATGCCAAGTCTACAACCTCTATGTCCTAACATTGGATTTTGTTCATGAAGTTCTTCTATCCTACTTTCAATATCTTTTTTGTCTGATCCAACAACATTAGCTACTTCAGAAATTTCTTTGTCAGTTTTTGGTAAAAATTCATGTAATGGTGGGTCTAATAATCTTACAGTAACTGGAAGACCATGCATAATCTTGAATATCTCCATAAAATCTTTTTTTTGATGTGGTAGAATCTTTTTTAAAGCATTAGATCTATCGTCTAGCGTTTTTGATAAAATCATTTCTCGTACTGATAAAATTCTTTCCTCATCAAAAAACATATGTTCGGTCCTACAAAGTCCAATTCCCTCCGCACCAAAATCTCTGGCTGTTTTAGTGTCTAGAGGAGTTTCAGAGTTAGTTCGTACTTTAAGTTTTCTAATTTTATCAGCCCAGCTCATCAATTGAGAAAAATCTCCTGATATCTCAGGTTTTATAGTTGGAACCTTACCTAAAATTATTCTTCCAGTAGAACCGTCAATAGTAATTGTTTCACCTTCTTTGACCTCAGCTGAAGAAGTTTTAAATACTTTTTTATCGTAATTAATTTCAATTTCACTTGAACCAGAAACACAAGGTCTTCCCATTCCCCTAGCTACAACTGCAGCATGACTAGTCATACCTCCTCTTGAGGTTAAAATTCCTTTAGCAGCATGCATTCCTTGAATATCTTCTGGAGAAGTTTCAACTCTTACTAAAATTGTATCTTGCATCATATCATTTAATCTTTCAGCCTCCTCTGAACTGAAAACTACCTTTCCACTTACTGCACCAGGAGACGCAGGAAGACCGTTTGCTATAACTTTGATTGAACTTTTCTCATCCAAAGTGGGGTGCAAAAGTGTGTCTAAAGAGTTAGGATCAACTCTTAAAACAGCATCATTTTTATTGATTAACTTTTCTCTGACCATATCAACAGCAATTTTTACTGCCGATTTTGATGTTCTTTTTCCAGATCGAGTTTGTAATATCCAAAGTTTATTACTTTCAACAGTGAACTCTACATCTTGCATATCCTTATAATGTTTCTCTAGTTTTTTTAAAATTTTATATAATTCGTGATATACTTCTGGCATCGACTCCTCCATAGATGCATCAACAACTTTTGCCTCTTTTCTTGCCTTCTTTGTAATGTACTGTGGAGTTCTTGTTCCAGCTACAACATCTTCTCCCTGAGCATTAATCAAATATTCTCCATAAATATCATTTGACCCATCTGAAGGGTTTCTAGTAAAGACAACTCCTGTTGCACAATCATTACCCATATTTCCAAAAACCATAGATTGAACATTAACAGCTGTTCCCCATTCAGATGGAATTTGATTCAACTTTCTGTAAACTTTCGCTCTTTTGCTCTCCCAAGATAAAAATACAGCACTTATTGCACCGAATAATTGATGATAAACATCTTGAGGAAAATCTTTACTAGTCTTTTCTTTAACTACATTCTTAAAATCACTTATTAAACCATCCCAATCCTCTTCATCAAGATCCGTGTCAAGCAATACACCTTTTGTTAACTTATAATTTTCTATCAATTCCTCAAAATTGTAACTTTCAACACCCATGACTACATTTCCGTACATCTGAATGAATCTTCTATAGCTATCTTTCGCAAATCTTCCGTTAGATGTTTTGTTAGCCAAAGCAACAACTGTTTTGTCATTTAGTCCTAAATTCAGAATTGTATCCATCATACCTGGCATTGAAACTCTTGCACCCGATCGAACTGATAAAAGAAGAGGATTTTTTAAATCTCCAAATTTTTTTGATACATCTTTTTCTATTGTTTTAATTTCTTTTTTAATTTGGCTAATTAATTTGGAATTTAATTTTTTTTTATCCTTATAAAAAATTTCGCACACTTTTGTTGAGATAGTAAAACCAGGAGGTACTGGTAAACCCATTCTTCCCATTTCAGATAAATTGGCTCCCTTACCACCTAAGAAATTTTTTGGATCTTTTATTTTTTTTGAATCTTTAGACTTAAAATTAAGAATTAACTTATTCATTATGAGCTTTTAAAAATCGAAAATTTATATAATTTTGAAACGTTTTACATAACATATTAATAAGTTCCAAACGATTTTTTCTTAAAGTTTCATTATCTTCATTAACTTTTACATTATCAAAAAATTCGAAAACTTCTTTTTTGGTTTCAGCTAAAATTGATAATGATTTTTCACAATTTTCATCACTGTTTATGGTAGAATAATATTTTTTTATATCATTAATTTTTTTATATAAGTTTTTTTCAAAATCACTTTTAAAAATACCAGGATCAGTTGTATCATTTATTTCAATCTCATTATTTTTCATCTCATAATCTAAAATGTTTGATGCTCTTTTATAACTTGAGTTAATGTCTATACCAATTTGGGTATTAATTACCTTATTAAGACATTTTGCTTTTTCAAAAGACGAAAATAACTTATTTAATGAAAATGATGATAAAGTTGCTTCAATTATATCGTAACGTATTTCTTTGTCTTTAAGATAGTATCTAAATCTATCTTTTAAAAAATCCTGTAATTCTTTTTGTAAATCTTTATTTTCAAGACTGTATCCCTGGTCATCGTAAAGGCGTGAGGAATAATTCAAAAGATCATTTATTTTCAAATTCTTTCTATTTTCTATAATAATTCTTATTATACCTAGAGCAATTCTCCTTAATCCTAATGGATCCTTTGAACTTGTTGGTTTCTCGTTAATACCAAAAAAACCCACTAAGGTATCAATCTTATCTGTAATTGATAACGTGACACTGAATGGTTTTTTTGGAACTATTGAATTGAGTCCAATTGGTAAATATTGCTCAGAAATAGCTAAAGAAATATCTTTATCAAATCCTTGATATTCAGAAAAGTACCCTCCCATAAGTCCCTGAAGTTCAGGAAATTCACCTACAAGATCAGAAGTAAGATCAGTCTTACAAATTGATGCTAACAATTCTACTTTCTCTTTACTAATTAACAATTCATCTGAAATCATTCCACCAATTTTTCTCATTCGTTGAACTTTGTCGAAATAAGATCCAAGCCCTTTAAAAAAATTCATTGATTTTAATTCTGACACTTTTTTTACTAAATTTTGAGTTTTATCTTTATTCCAAAAAAATTCTGCATCGCTTAATCTTGCATCAACTACCCTTTCATTACCTATTTTAATGAGACCTTTTTTGTCTTTTTTATTTGTTACAATTAAAAATTCATTTGTAATTTCATTTTTATCATTAAAGGTTGGAAAATATTTCTGGTGAGACTCCATTGTTAGGGTCAAAATCTCTTTAGGAACCGATAAAAATTTTTTATCAAATTTGCACAATAAAACATTTGGGCTATCTACTAAATTTACCACCTCATCCATTAATTTGGGATTTTCATTAATTTTAAACCCTTTTTTCCCTAATATCTTTAAAAAAGATTTATTGATTATTTTTAATCTTTTATTTTGATTAACGATAACTCCATTATCTTCAAAAAATTTTTCATATTTCTTAAAATTTTCAAAAGATCTTTTTTTTTCCTCAAAATCTTTATCTAAAAAAGTCAAATTAGAGGAAGCTAAATGATGAAATTTAAAACTTAAAATTTTTTTATCAAATATTGATAAAATTGATTTTAATGGTCTTCCCCAATTTAAATCAAATTCACCCCATTTCATTGATTTTTTCCATTGATAGTTACTCAAAATTTTTGGAATGAATTCAGTGAGTAAATCATGTGTTTTTAATGAGGTTACTACAGTTTTGTAAAAATAAAATTCATCCTTTTCGGTTTTTTTTTTAAATAAATCTTTTTTGTTAATTTTGTTTGATCTCAAAAATCCCTCCAACGCTTGTTCAGGAGCGCTAGTTTTAGGGCCTCTAATCTCTTTAGATTTAACTTTAATTTGTTTATCTAGGCCTTCAAAAACTAGAGTTAATCGATTTGGAGTTGAAAAAGAGAAATTTTTTTTTGATCTTATTGATTTTTCCTCAAATAAATTTTTAAAATCTTCTAAGATTTTTTCTCTTAAATTTTTTTGAAGCCCAGCAGGAATTTCTTCACTAAATAGCTCTAAAAAAAATTCTGACATTCTATGTTTGCGACTGTACCCAAATTGTTGCAGCTTGTTTTGTGATTTCTCTTATTCGACCAATATATTCTGCTCTTTGCGCAACACTAATTGCTCCACGGGCATCTAATACGTTAAATATATGACTAGCTTTCAAACATTGATCGTATGCAGGTAAAGATATATTTTTTTCAACTAATGATTTTGCCTCACTTTCATGCATATCAAATATTTTAAGTAAATTTTCTGTATTAGCATGCTCAAAGTTATAAGCTGAAAATTCTTTTTCTGATTGATGAAAAACTTCCCTGTAATCAATACCTTCATCATTCCAAACTAAATCATAAACGTTTTTTTTCTGCTGGGTAAACATACAAATTCTTTCAAGGCCGTAGGTTATCTCCACTGAAACTGGTTTACATTCAAAACCTGCCATTTGTTGAAAATATGTAAATTGAGATATTTCCATTCCATCACACCAAACTTCCCATCCAAGACCTGCAGCTCCTAAAGTTGGGCTTTCCCAATCATCTTCAACAAATCTAATATCGTGTTCTTTATGATTAATTCCTATTACCGACAAACTATTTAAATAAAGTTTTTTAATATTAATTGGAGAGGGTTTTATTATAACTTGAAATTGATAATAATGCTGAAGTCTATTTGGATTATCTCCATATCTTCCATCTGTAGGTCTTCGTGAAGGTTGGACATACGCTGCTTTCCATGGCTTAGGCCCAAGAGATCTTAGAGTAGTAGCTGGGTGAAATGTTCCAGCTCCAACTTCCATATCGTAAGGTTGTAAAATTACACATCCATTTTTACTCCAAAACTTTTGTAAATTAATAATTGTGTCTTGGAAAGTTTTAGATTTTAGTTTTTTTTTATTTTTTTTAGAGGCCATATTTTTGCCAAACTGATTTTTCCTCTAATATATTTGCTAATTGATCGACATGGTCATTTGAGGACGATAATTTTTTACTAAGCCAGCTTTTAGATTTTTCAAATTTTTTAATAACCACATCCTCTCCAAATTTCTCTTTTAGTACCTGATTTGCATTTCCTATCTCGTCTATCAAACCAAGATCTTTAGCTTTTCTACCTGACCAAAATTCACCTGAAAATAATTCTACTTCAGATTTTTTAAGTTTTGATGACCTGCTTTTTTCGACCACCTCTATGAAATCTTTATGTAGATCTAATTGTATATTTTTTAATCTTTCGATGTCCTCTTTTTTTTCATCTAGAAATGGGTCTAATGTACTTTTATTTTTCCCGGCAGTATGCACTCTTCTCTCAACACCAATCTTTTTTATCAATTCTGTAAAACCAAAAGAAGAGTATATAACTCCTATTGAGCCAATTATTGAACTCGAGTTCGCATAAATTTCATCTCCAGCACAAGCTATTAGATATCCACCTGAGGCTGCTACATCTTCGGCAAAAACTATTACTTTTTTTTTATTTTTTTTTGCCTGTTGTCTAATTAGGCTGTAAATTAAATGTGATTGAACAGGAGAACCTCCGGGAGAGTTTATTGTGATAGCTACACATGGTGCTTTTTTAACTGAAAAAGCTTTTGAAATAATCTCTTCTTGACCAGAAAAATCTATACCTTGTTTAAATTTACCAACATTTCCAATTACACCACTTAGCTTTATGTGTGGAATAATTTTTTTCTTTTTAAAAAAAGAGAGCATTTTTAATATTTATAGAATTTTTTTATGAATATAAAGACATCTTATAATTGAAGATTCAGGTGCGTCAATTGATAAGTATCAAAAGCAACCTATTATACTATTTTGCTCAATTAATGGGAAGTGTCATACAATTAAAAAACAAAATTAATAATTCATATTTTCAACTAAAAAATTCAGTTGAAGATAGATTGATGTTAGTTGAAGAAAAAATAAAGTCTAAATTAGAGAGCAAAGTAGACTTAGTTCATAAAATGACAAACTATCACCTCGATACAGGCGGAAAGAGATTAAGAGCCTTACTAACTCTAGGTTCTGCAAAATTATGTGGGTATGCAAAAGGAACTAGAGATATTAATTTGGCCGCTTGTGTAGAACTTATTCACTCAGCAACATTAATGCATGATGACGTAATAGATAATGGATCTATTAGAAGGGGGAGAAAAACTTTAAACAAAGTTTGGGACAATCACTCTTCTGTTTTAGTTGGAGATTATTTACTTAGTAGATGTTTTGAAATGATGGTAGATGACGGAAATATTGAGGTTTTAAAATTATTATCTTCAACTTCCTCTAAGATTGCACAAGGAGAAGTTCTTCAATTACAACACAGAGGAGAGGTAGATATGTTGGAGGAAACTTATTTAAGAATAATTTCTGCGAAAACTGCTGAATTATTTGCAGCAGCTACTAAAGTTGGTGCAATTTTGTCAGATGTGTCATCAAAAGAAAAAGAGGCTTTAGAATTTTACGGAAGGAATTTGGGATTAACTTTTCAAATAGCTGATGATACTTTAGATTACAATTCTGAGTCAAAATTATTTGGAAAAAAAATTGGCAAAGATTTTTATGAAGGAAAAATTACTCTGCCAATAATCTTATTATTTCAAAAAGCAAATCTTAAAGAAAAGGAAAGTCTGAAAGAAATTTTTTTAAAAGATAGAAGAGATGAAAGTGATTTTAATTATACATTATCTTTAATAAAACAATATGAAATTATCAAAGAATGTTATCAAAAAGCAAATCATTACATAAATTTAGCGTCAAACTCATTATCGATATTTAAAGACTGTAATGAAAGAAATATTCTTGAAAATTTAACTTCATTTAGTTTGTCAAGGGATTTTTAGGGACTTAAAAGACTTTTTGTCCAACTACCATTTTTATCTAAAGAATACTTTAATCTTTCATGTATTCTGTTATCTCCATCTAACCAAAATTCAATTGTAGAAGGTGTTAAATTCCAACCAGACCAATGGCTTGGTCTAGGTACATTATCTTTGTCATTATATTTTTTTTTATAATTCTCTAAAGCATCTAAAAGTTCATCTCTAGAATGGAGAATACTACTTTGTTTTGAGGCCCAAGCACCTATTCTGCTATCATATGCTCTTGAGTTATAGTACTCATCAGCTGTTTGATCATCTACTTGTTTCAATGTTCCAACTATCCTTATTTGTCTTAATAAACTTTTCCAATGAAAGCACATTGTAGCATTTGGGTTTTCTTTAATTTCATTACCTTTCTGACTGTTTAAATTTGTATAAAAAACAAATCCTTTTTCACTATGACCTTTTAGCAGAACCATTCTTACTGAGGGAATACCCTCTTTATTTGCTGTACCAAGTGCTAAAGCATTAGGATCATTAATTTCTTTTTTTTTAGCCTCCTCAAACCATCTTTGAAATAGTTCAAATGGATTATCAAGATCTAAGAAGCATTTATTAAGCCCAAGTGAGTTTTTTTGATTCATAATTTTAACAAAATAATCTATACAATATAAATAATGTCATTTAATACTTTTGGAAAGTCTTTTCGTTTTACAACTTGGGGAGAGTCCCATGGTCCAGCTATAGGGTGTATTATAGATGGGTGTCCACCATTAATAACATTAAAAGAAGCCGATATTCAAAAAGAATTAAACAAACGAAAACCTGGGCAATCAAAGTTTACTACTCAGAGGAAGGAGAGTGACAAGGTTCAAATTCTTTCAGGAGTTTTTGAGGGAAAAACGACTGGGACACCAATATCATTGATAATTTACAATGAAGATATGCGTTCAAAGGATTATAATGATATTAAAGATAAATTTAGACCAGGACATGCAGATTTCACATATTTTAAAAAGTATGGAATAAGAGATTACAGAGGTGGCGGTAGATCATCTGCAAGAGAAACAGCTGCAAGAGTTGCTGCAGGTGCTGTGGCAAAAAAAGTTTTAGAAAATAAATTAGGAAAAAAATTTAAAATCACTGGAGCTGTAACCCAACTTGGCATATTAGGATGTGATACTAATAAATGGGATGATAAAATAATTTCTAAAAATCCATTTTTTTGCCCAGATAAATCAATGTTAAAAATTTGGGAAAAATACTTATTAAGTATTAGAAAAGCTGGATCGTCATGTGGAGCGATAATCGAAGTAAGAGCGAACGGTATTCCTGCTGGATTAGGAGCACCTATATACTCTAAATTAGACTCTGACATAGCATCAGCTATGATGAGTATAAATGCTGTTAAAGGAATTAATATTGGCTCAGGTATGAACTCAGCACAATTGTCAGGTGAGGAAAATTCAGATGAAATTTCTCAAAATAGAAAAAAAACAAAATTTAAATCTAATAACGCTGGAGGGATTCTGGGAGGCATTTCTTCAGGTCAAGAGATAATTGTCTCTTTTGCTGTAAAGCCAACATCTTCAATTTTAAAAAGTAGAAAAACAATCAATAAATTTGGAAAGAATACAAGCATATCAGTAAAAGGTAGACATGATCCATGTGTGGGTATAAGAGCTGTACCTGTGGGTGAAGCAATGTTATCTTGTGTTTTATTAGATCATTATCTTCTACACAAAGCTCAGTGTAGTTAATTTTGTTTTTTCAAAACTATATTAGAATTTAGTAAATCTAAAACTTTTTCCTCTATTGAAACTGAGTCAAGATTTGCCACTTTATACATTCTATCCGGAGTATCTTGATCAATAAAAATATCTGGTAATGTTAATGATCTAAATTTTAAATTAGAGTCCATTAAACCTTTTTTGGTCAAAAAGTTTACCACATGAGATCCAAAACCACCAATTGAACCCTCTTCAATTGTCATGATTGCTTCATGAGTTGTAGCTAATTGCCAAATGAGGTTTTCATCTAAAGGTTTTGCAAATCTGGCATCAACAACTGTTATTAGAACACCTTTTTTTGATAAATTTTCTGCAGCCTTCAAAGTCTCATTCAATCTTGCTCCAAAATTTAAGATAGCTAATTTTTTTCCTTCTTTGATAATTTTTGATTTCCCTATTTCAATTTTTTCGTTTACTGAGGGCAGTATTGAACCTAATCCTGTTCCTCTTGGATACCTAAATGAGCAAGGTCTATCATTAATTTCGGTTGAGGTATTTATCATTTTGACAAGCTCAGCTTCATCACTTGCTGCCATAACAACAAAATTTGGTAAAGTAGTTAAATAGGTTGTATCAAAACTACCAGCATGTGTTGGCCCGTCAGCCCCAACAAGTCCTGCTCTATCTATTGCGAATCTAACAGGTAAACTTTGAATTGCTACATCATGAACTACTTGGTCGTAAGCTCTTTGAAGAAATGTAGAGTAAATAGCAGCATATGGTTTAAAATTTTCCGTAGCTAAACCTGCCGCAAATGTAACAGCATGTTGCTCTGCAATTCCAACATCAAAAGTTCTCTCTGGAAATTCTTTGCGAAAAATATCAAGGCCAGTACCATCAGGCATAGCAGCAGTAATAGCTACAATTTTACTGTCTTTTTTGGCGTGTTGAATTAAAGTGTTTGCAAATACTTTTGTATATGAGGGTAATTTACTTGTGCTTTTTGATTGTTCTCCAGTTTTAACATTAAATTTTGATACTCCATGATAATTATCCTTAGCCTCCTCTGCGAAAGTGTAGCCTTTTCCTTTTTTTGTTTTAATATGAATTAAGATTGGACCTTCATGCTTAGAATCTCTAGCATTTCTTAAAATGGGAATCAATGAGCTCAAGTCATGACCATCTATTGGACCAATGTAATAAAATCCAAGTGAACTGAACAAAGTACCACCTGTTACAGCTGATCTAAGCAAATCTTCTGCTTTACCAGCCTTTGCACTAAATCTTTTTGAAAAGGCTGACATAATTAATTTTATAGTTTCTCTTAAACTAAAATAAATCTTTCCTGAAAATATTTTTGCTAAATAAGTGCTCATTGCCCCTACAGGTCGAGCAATTGACATGTCATTGTCATTAAGAATTACAATCATCTTAGTTTTAGAGGCACCAGCATTATTCATAGCCTCGTAAGCCATGCCCGCACTAATGGCTCCATCACCAATAACTGCAATTACATTATCTGATTTATTAGATAGTTTGTTTGCCTCTGCTATACCCAATGCAGATGAAATTGATGTTGAGCTGTGTGCAGCACCAAAAGGATCATACTCACTTTCAGATCTTTTTGTAAAACCAGAGAGGCCATTGCCTTGTCTTAGTGATCTTATCCTATCTTTTCTACCAGTTAAAATTTTATGTGGATAACATTGATGACCAACATCCCAAATTAATTTATCATTAGGTGTATTAAATATATAATGTAAAGCAACAGTTAATTCTACAACTCCAAGACTTGCCCCGAGATGACCGCCAGTCACTGATACAGCATCAATCATTTCCTCTCTTAATTCATGAGCAACTTTTTGTAAGTTTGACTCAGGTATTTTTTTTAAATCTGATGGAAAATTAATCTCATCTAACAGTTCATATTTTTTTTTCATTTATTTCTATTCAAAATATAATTTAAAGTTTCAGACAAATTTATTGATTTAGGTCCATATTTTTTTAATTCACTATTTATTTTTAAAATTAAATTATTAGCATATTTAATAGTATTTTTGTATCCTAGTAAACTAATTAGAGTTGCTTTTCCTTTTTTTTTATCCTTTCCTGTTTTTTTTCCTGCAACAAGCAAACTTCCTTTATAATCAATCAAATCATCAGCAACTTGAAATAACAAACCTATGTAAGCACCAATATTTTCAAATTTCTTAATATCATTTTTATTTTTTTTTTTAATTATTAATGGTGCTGCACAACAAAAACTAAAAAGTTTTCCAGTTTTTTTAATTTCCATCTCTATAATCTTTTTTTGGGAAATTTTCTTACGTTCATAATTTAAATCTAAATATTGCCCTCCTGCTATTCCAAGATGACCTGAACTCTCAGAAATTTTATTAATTAAATTAATTTTAGTTTTTTCACTAATTCTTAAGTCTTTATTACTTAAAATTTCAAAAGCCATTGTTAAAAGTGAATTTCCAGCTAAAACAGCTGTAGCCTCTCCAAATTTAATATGCGCTGATGGCTTCCCTCTTCTTATAGAATCATCATCCATACAAGGTAAATCGTCATGTATTAATGAATAAGCATGAATACATTCAACTGCAGCACCAATTATAATAAGCGTTTTATAATCTAAATTAAATAAAGATCCAACATCAATTAAGATCTTTGATCTTATTTTTTTTCCTCCAGAAAATAGACCATATTTCATTGCAACTATTAAATTTGTTTTTTTTTGTTTGGCAATAAATCTTTTTAAAAATAAATTCGTATCTTTTGCAATTTTATTTAGTTTTCTTTGCATTATTTTTTTGATTGATTTTAAATATCTTTTCTTTGGTTTTCTCATTTATTTCTTTAATGTTCTTTTGAAATTTTTTCTCAATTATATTATTAAGTTTAATTAAATTTTGATACTTATCTAAAGATTTTCCTAAATCATTTTGATTTTCTAATTCTTCAATCATCTTATTTGCCTCAATTGTTAATTCCTCAATAGATAATGAATTATAATCATTTGGTAAATTTTTATCTTTCATATAATACTTTCAAATAATACATGAAAATTAATCTTACAAATATTAAAAAAGCAAAGAATCTCCTAAATAAGAGAGAGTGTGTTGCTATACCTACTGAAACTGTTTATGGAATTGCTGGGAATGCATATTCTGATATAGCATGTAAAAAAATATTTAGATTAAAAAAAAGACCAACAAATAATCCATTAATTATTCATTATTATGATTTAAAAAAATTAAAAGGTGATTGTGATTTAAATGATGATTTTCTAAAATTATATAAAAGATTTTGTCCTGGGCCATTAACATTTATTTTAAACCAAAAAAAAACATCAAAAATTTCGAAAGTTGCAACAAATAAAAAAAATACTCTTGCTGTGAGATTTCCAAATCATCCTGTAACAAGAAATCTTTTGAAATATTTAAAATTTCCTATTGCTGCTCCTAGTGCAAATATCTCTTCAAGAATAAGTGCTGTAACTTCATCAGATGTAAAAGAAGATTTTGGGAAAAAAATTAAGTATATACTTGAAGGTGGCAGATCATCGGTTGGAATTGAGTCTACAATTATAGATCTAAGAAGAAAACCAAAAATTTTAAGATTAGGTGGTTTAGAAGTTGGAATTATCCAAAAAATATTAAAAAAAAAAATTTCAACAAATATAAATCCTTCCAAGGTTTCAGCACCTGGACAATTAAGAATACATTATTCACCTGGCATTCCAATTAGACTTAATGTTAAAAAAATAAAAAAAAACGAGGCTTTTTTATTGATTAAAAAAAGTAAAATTAACAGAACGAACTATTATTTTTTATCAAAAAAAGGCAATTTAAAAGATGCTGCAAAAAATCTTTACAGTATTTTAAGAAAGATAAAAAAAGATAATTATAAATCTATAGCTGTAGGCAAAATCCCAAATAAAGGATTTGGTAAAACTATTAACGATAGATTATTAAGGGCTTCAAAATTTTAATGACTATTCCTCTTGAAATAATTGATTTATCAAAAACTTATGATTTAAAGGAGGCTGTTCGAAATATTTCTTTTAAATTAAATGAAAATGAGATCATTGGAATTCTTGGACCTAACGGATGTGGTAAAACTACAACAATAGGTATGATCCTGGGTCTACTTAAACCTACTCAAGGTAAAGTTCTAATAAATGGTATTGAAATTGAAGAGCAAAGAGTCGAATTGTTAAATAGATTAAATTTTATTTCACCCTATATCGAGCTACCAAAAAAATTAACTGTAATGCAAAATCTTGAAGTTTATGGAAGACTTTATGATGTAAAAGAACTTGGAACAAAAATTGATTATCTTACTGAAAAATTAAGGCTCAATGAATTTATTAATAAAATTACAGGAGAACTTTCTTCTGGTCAAAAAAATAGAGTCAGTCTGGCTAAATCTATTATTAATGACCCTTCAGTACTTCTTCTTGATGAACCAACTGCATCTCTAGATCCTGAAACAGGGGATTTTGTTAGAGGTTTTTTGGAGGAGTACCAAAAAGAAAAAAAGACTTCTATTCTCCTTGCTTCACATAACATGGCAGAAGTTGAAAGATTGTGTTCTTCAGTTCTTATGATGAATAAAGGATCTATTATTGATCAAGGAACCCCTGAAGAACTAATTAAGAAACATGGACGGAGAAATATGGAAGAAGTTTTTCTAAAACTTACAAGAAACTTAATATGAATCTAAATAAAATGTACGGTCTTTTTTTAAGACATTTTTATCTCATCAAAAGTTCTTTACCAAGAGTTTTAGATTTGATTTATTGGCCAACAATACAAATTATTCTTTGGGGTTTTATTTCAAAATTTTTTTCAATTTATAGTGATTATTACAATAATACACTTGGAATAATTCTTACATGTGCAATTCTTTACGACATTCTTTTTAGATCTAGCATTAGTTTTAATATGCTTTTTTTAGAAGAAATCTGGAGCAGAAATTTTACTAATTTATTTATTGCTCCTTTGAAGCTTAAAGAAATAATTATATCTCTAATTTTTACTGCCTTGATAAGGACATTAATTGGTCTGGTGCCCGCAATTATTTTAACATCTCCATTGTTTGGAGTTTCAATTTTAAAATTAGGTTTTCCATTACTTATGTTATTTCTAAGCTTATACATATTTGGCATTACGCTAGGTTTGTTTGTTAGCTCAGGTTTAATAAGATTCGGACCATCCTTTGAAAATATAGCTTGGTCTTCTTTATTTTTACTTGCCCCATTAGGTTGTATTTACTATCCTATAGAAATTCTTCCTAGCTTTTTTCAAGTAATTGCTAAGGGTTTGCCGTTAGTTTATATTTTCGATGAAACAAGAAATATTTTAATAAATGGTCTGGTAAATTACGAAAATTTAAGACTGGCTTATTTATTAAATTTTATTTATCTAATTTTTGGAATTGGGTTATTTTATCTTTCTTTTTTAAGAGCGAGAATAAAAGGAACTTTAATAAATATGGGTGAATAATTGGTGCGCCTGCTAGGAGTCGAACCCAGAACCTCCTGATCCGAAGTCAGGCGCTCTATCCAGTTGAGCTACAAGCGCATATAATACTAATATATCATTTTATGAAAAAAAAAATAAATTTGACAGTTAATAAGACGGAAAATGAACTTCGTGTTGATATTTTCATTAAAAAGAGAGAGGAGATTATAAGTCGAACAAGAATTAAAAAACTAATTCTGGATAATAAATTGAGAATAAATAATAAGGTAATAACTGATCCCTCTAAGAAAATTTATCATAATGATGAAATAAGATTTTCAATACCTGACCCAAAAAAAGCCTCATTAAAACCTTACAAGTTTAAATTAGATGTAGTATTTGAAGATGAAGATTTAATTGTTTTAAACAAACCATCTGGAATAGTAATACATCCAGGTGCTGGCAATTTTGATAATACAGTTGTAAATGCGCTTATGAATTATGGTAAAAATTCTTTTTCTAATATTGGAGGTGAATTAAGGCCTGGAATAGTTCATAGGATCGATAAAAATACATCTGGATTAATTGTTATCGCAAAAAATAATCAAACTCATGAACATCTTTCTAATCAGTTTAATAACCACACAATTAAAAGAGTTTACCAATTATTAATCTGGGGCAAAGTTAGACCATCTAAAGGTAAAATAGAAACTTTTATTAAAAGAAGTTCAAAAAATAGACAAATGATGGAGGTTAGTAACAGTAAAGGAAAAAAAGCAATTACAAATTACAAAACTTTAGAAATTTTTGAAAATAAAAATATACCGACTTTTAGTTTGTTAGAGTGTAAATTGGAAACAGGTCGAACACACCAGATAAGAGTTCACATGAATTATTTAGGTAATAGTATAGTTGGTGATGATAAATATAAAAAAAGTTTTAAAAAATTTAAAGATATAGAGTCATCATTAGAAAAAATTTTAATGAAATTAAACAGGCAATTTCTACACGCTAAAACACTGGGCTTTATTCATCCAAAAAAAAATAAAGAGATGATTTTTAACTCAATTTTACCAAAAGATCTTTTGATAATCTTAAAAACACTAAGAAATGCAAGTAAATAAAATGTTGAAAAATTCTTAATATTAATTAGATAAACTGTCAATGAGAACAACTATGAATAGCAATTTACCTATCCTGAGTAATGAAGGAGGGTTGTCTGCATATCTTGAGCAAATAAAAAAATTCCCAATGCTCGATGCAGAAGAGGAGTATATGCTTGCTAAAAATTGGAAGACGACAGGAAACATAAAGTCAGCAGAAAAACTTGTAACGAGTCACTTGAGATTAGTTGCAAAAATTGCAATGGGTTATAAAGGTTATGGACTACCAATTAACGAAATGATTTCTGAGGGTAATATTGGACTTATGCAAGCTGTCAAAAAATTTGAACCAGAAAAAGGTTTTAGATTGGCAACCTATGCAATGTGGTGGATAAAGGCTTCTATCCAAGAATATATCTTAAAATCCTGGAGCTTAGTAAAAATTGGGACAACAACTGCGCAAAAAAAATTATTTTTTAATCTTAAAAAATTAAAAAATCAAATTGCACCACAGGCTGAGGGTGATTTAAGAAATGAGCATGTAAACGAAATCGCTGAAAAATTAGATGTGAGTAAAGAAGAGGTTGTCTCCATGAATCGTAGACTATCTGGAAAAGAATTTTCTCTTAATGCTCAAGTTGGCGAGGATGGTGATGAATGGCAAGATTGGTTAGTAGATAAAGAATTAGATCACGATCTTAAGTTTGCTCACCAAGAGGAAATGAAACAAAGAAAAGATTTATTAAAAGACTCAATTAAAGTTTTAAATGATCGAGAAAGGGAAATTTTATATTCAAGAAGATTGAATGATGATCCGACTACTTTAGAAGATTTAAGTAAAAAATATAAGATTAGTCGTGAAAGAGTAAGGCAGATTGAAAATAAAGCATTTGAGAAACTACAGAAGCACATGCTTTTGCTTGCTAAATCAAAAAATCTTTTACCTGTAAATTAAATCTCAAAAGGATTTTCAACTAAGATTGTGTCATCCCGCTCAGGACTAGTTGATATACTTGATATTTTTGCTCCAATAAAGTCTTCAATTGCAAATAGATATTTTTTTGCATTCTCTGGTAGGTCGTTAATATTTTTGACCCCATTGGTTGAAGTTTTCCATCCATCAAATGTCTTATATATAGGTTTGATTTTAAGTTGATCTTCAACTGCTGCCGGAAGATAATCTATTTTTTTTCCATTAAGATCATATTCGACACACATCTTAATTTCATCTAGTTCATCCAATACATCGAGTTTTGTAAGTGCAATGCCATCAATTCCAGAAATTTTTATTGTCTGTCTCACCAACACGCCGTCAAACCACCCACATCTTCTTTTTCGACTTGTAACAGTTCCAAATTCTTTGCCTCTTGTACCTAATAACTCACCTATTTCATCTACCAACTCTGTTGGGAAAGGTCCCTCACCTACTCTTGTCGTATAAGCTTTGGTTATTCCTAATACATAATTAATTGAGTTGGGCCCACATCCGGTTCCTGTTGCAGCACTTGAGGCCACAGTATTGGAAGAAGTTACAAAAGGATATGTTCCATGGTCAACGTCTAATAGAATTCCTTGTGCACCTTCAAATAATATTTTTTTCTTTTGTTTCTTAAATTGATCAATCTTAAGCCATACTGGTGCTGAAAATTTTAGAATTTCAGGAGCGATTTTTAAAAGATCATCTTTAAGCTGATTTTTCTCAAATATCTTTTTACCCAAACCTTTTCTAATAGCGTTATGATGCAGTAAAACTGTTTCTAATCGTTGGTTCAAATTTTTTTCTGATCTAAGATCCATTACGCGAATTGAACGTCTTCCAACTTTATCCTCATAAGCAGGTCCAATACCTCTCCTTGTTGTTCCAATTTTACTTTTACCTGCTGCATCTTCTCTTATTTCATCCATTTCTCGGTGAAATGGTAAAATTAGGTTCGCTGCCTCAGAAATCATGAAATTTTCTGAATTTACATTCACACCTTTTTCTCCAATTTCTTTAATTTCATCCAACAATGCCCAGGGGTCAACGACAACACCATTTCCGATAATTGAAACTTTATTTTTTCTAACTATTCCTGAAGGAAGCAATCTAAGTTTGTAAGTTACTCCATCTATAACTAAGGTATGTCCAGCATTATGACCGCCTTGAAATCTAATTACAACATCAGCTTGCTCTGATAGCCAATCTACAATTTTTCCTTTCCCTTCATCTCCCCACTGCGAACCAACTACTGCAATATTTTTCATTATTTATATATTTTTTTTAACTCAATAGAATTTAAATGATTTATCGGACCATGACCTATACCAATTTTAGGGTTTGTTAATATGGCAGAATTTACATATTTAACTCCTAGCTCACAAGATCTCTTTAGGGTTTTTCCACATGAAAAAAAAGAGGTTATTGCAGTTGATAGTGTACAGCCTGTGCCATGAGTATTTTTAGTATTAAACCTTCTATTTGAAAATACTTTAATCTCTTTTTTATTTACAAATATATCATTTACCTTTTTTGATTTTAAATGTCCTCCTTTTACTAATACATTTGGTACACCTAGTTTTATCAATTCGTTTGCAGCAAGAATCATATCATTTTGATTTTTAATTTTGATACCAGTTAAGATTTCAGCTTCTGGAACATTAGGCGTAATTAAAGTTACTTTATTAATTAATTTTTTTTTCATCAATCGTACAGCTGAGTCAGTAATAAGCTTAGAACCGCCTTTGGCTATCATCACTGGGTCTAAAATAATCTTTTTAACTTTCATTTCATTCAATGATCTTAATACCTTATCTATTACTCTTGTAGAATGGAGCATTCCAATTTTAATAGCATTGGGCCTTATATCTTTAATAGTATGAATTATTTGATTATAAATTTCATTTGGTGGAACCGATATTACTGATTTCACACCTTTTGTATTTTGGACTGTAACTGCAGTTACTGCCGTCATAGAATATACACCAAGACTGGTAGCAGTTTTAATGTCTGCCTGAATTCCTGCACCACCTGATGAGTCAGATCCCGCTATGATTAAAATTTTTGATTTTATTTTCAAATTATCTAATTTTTTTCAAAATTATATTAACACATTTAACAAGAAGTCTTTTATTTTCGCTTTCTCCCATAATTCTTATTTTTGACTCTGTTCCCGATTTTCTTACAAGAATTCTACCACTACCTGTTATTAATTTTGAGGCTAACTTAATAGATTTCTTAATTTCAGGTTTGTTAATAATGTTTTTATCTTTCACCTCAATATTTTTAAGTAATTGTGGTGTTTTATTAAAGTTTTCAAAAAATTCACTGGCTCTTTTTCCCTTTCTAAGAGCAAATAAGGACTCCAAGGCAACAAGTAAACCATCTCCTGTAGTTGCAAATTTACCTAGAATAATATGTCCTGATTGTTCTCCACCTAAATTAAACTTATTTTTTTGCATTATCTCTTTTACGTATCTATCACCAACATTAGCACGTATAAATTTAATACCTTTTTTTTTAAAATATTTTTCAAGGCCGTAATTGGACATTAATGTTCCAACCACCCCACCTTTTAACATTTTTTTATTTTTCCACCTTGTAGCTAGTGCAGCGATAATTTGGTCACCATCTATAATGTTACTTTTTTCATCACACATAATTATTCTATCTGCATCACCATCTAGTGAAATACCTATATGAGCCTTATGCTTTTTAACTGCAGATTTTATCTTTTCAGGAAATGTAGAGCCGCAATTTTTGTTTATATTTAATCCATTAGGATTAACTCCTATTGCAATCACCTTAGCTCCTAAAGATTTTAGTAGTTCTGGACCAGCTTTGTACCCTGCTCCATTTGCACAATCAATTACAATTCTAAGTCCTCTTAAATTAAATTCCTTTGTAAAATTTTTTTTTAATATCTTGATGTAATCATTTGTACCTGTCTCCAATCTTTTTACTCTACCTAATTTTTCAGGCTTCGATAGATTTTTGATGATTTTTTTATCTATTAAACTTTCAATTTTTTCCTCAATTTTGTCTGATAGTTTCATACCATCAGGCCCAAATAGTTTTAATCCATTATCATTATGAGGATTGTGAGAAGCTGTAATCATAATTCCCATATTAGCCCTCATAACTTTTGTGAGCATCGCTAAACCATTTGTGGGTAAAGGTCCCAAAGTATATACATGCATACCTGCTGATGCTAATCCTGATACAAGTGCTGGCTCTAAAGTGTATCCAGATAATCTAGTATCTTTTGCAATTATTGCGGTTTGTTTTCTTTTTTTTTGAGATTTAAAATATGTTCCGCTTGCTAAGCCAAATTTAAAAAACATGTCTCCATTAATATTTTCACTATTGATAGCTCCCCTAATACCGTCAGTACCAAAATATTTTTTTGTCATTGATTATTTATAATATTCTTAAAGATCTTTAATCCTTGTATTGTTTCATTAACATCATGAATTCTTAAAATTTGAATTCCTTGCATCATAAGATATATTGATGAAGCTATTGTTCCCCCGTTTCTGAATTTACTATCATTTTTTCCAGATAACTCCTTAATAAATCTTTTTCTTGAATTGCCTACAAGTATAGGAAAACCAAGAGAATGAAAAATAGAAATATTGCGTATCAAATTCATATTATGTTTCAAATTTTTTCCAAAACCTATACCAGGATCTAGAATAATTTTATTATGCTTAATACCCTTCGATCTTAAAAATTTTATTTTTTTTTCAAAAAAATCGTATATGTCTAGTAACTCATTTTTATATCTAGGGTTTTTTTGCATGTTTTCAGGTGTTCCTTGTGAATGCTGAATTACAAATGGTACTTTAAATTTTTTTAATATACTTAAAGTTTGAGAGTCAAATTCTAATCCTGAGACATCATTAATTAATTTAACTCCTAAATTTATTCCTTTAATCATAATTTGAGATTTTCTGGTATCTAAAGAAATCGGTATTTTTTTTTTAATTAATGATTTTAAAATTTTCTCAATTCTTTGCCATTCTAAATTTTCTTTAATTACTTTTGATCCTGGACGTGTCGACTCACCACCAACATCAATCAAAGTTGCACCACTATTAATTAAATTAATTGCATGATTAATTCCTTTTTTTTTTGAATTAAATTTTCCTCCATCTGAAAAGCTATCAGGTGTTAAATTTAATACACCCATTATATTAGGTATCTTTGCGAAATTTAAATTTGAAAAATTTTTTTTTTTCGATTTAATTTTATTTAAATCGGAATTAATTTTTCTTCTAATTAATTTAGGCAAATATTTTATTTGATTAACAAATATTTTTTTTTTTGAATTTCTTGTTATTATCTCTATTTGATCAAATGAAATCTCTTTGAATCCGTTAAGCGGTATAGTTTTATTTATATTAACTAATTTTTTTGAGCTATTTCCATAGTAGAGATTACACAATCTTGTGTAATGTCTTGACATTAAGATTAATGAACAATTTTAGGTTTAAGTCCCATTGCGCCTAAAGCAGAGCTCTTATCATCATCAACTTTTAGATCTTGTTTATCAGCAGGGTATATATTTTTAGTAATTATATTTTCGATTTCTTCACCTGTTAATGTTTCATATGTCATGAGAGCTTTTGCAATTTTATGTAGATCATCGATTTTTTCGGTTAATATTTCCCTAGCTTTGTTATAACCCTCATCAACTAATTTTCTGATTTCTTTATCTATCTTTTGAGCCACTGCCTCAGAAACTGATTGTGTTTGAGTTACAGATCTTCCTAAGAAAACTTCTTCTTGATTTTCACCATACTCAACTGGACCCATTTCTTCACTCATACCGTATTTCGTAACCATTGCTCTTGCAAGTTGAGTTGCTTGATTTATATCTGAACCACTCCCTCCACCTGCACCTGTTGAAATATTATCTTTTCCAAAAATTACTTCTTCTGCCACTCTTCCACCAAAACAGACTGCTAATCTTGCTTTCAAATATTTTATTGAATGACCATGTTTGTCTCTTTCAGGTAAATTCATCACCATTCCTAAAGCTCGACCTCTTGGTATAATTGTTGCTTTATGTATTGGGTCGTAACTGGGCATATTAAAGGAAACTAAAGCATGACCACCCTCATGGTATGCTGTTAATTTCTTTTCATCTTCAGTCATAACCATTGACCGTCTTTCAGCTCCCATCATTACTTTATCTTTTGCTTCTTCAAATTCGTTTAATGTAACAATTCTTTTATTTTTTCTTGCAGCTAGCAATGCAGACTCATTCACCAAGTTAGCAAGATCAGCGCCTGAAAATCCAGGAGTTCCTCTCGCTATTGTTCTCAAATTTACATCTGGAGCCATCTTAATCTTTTTGACATGAACTTTTAAAATTTTTTCTCTTCCAATTATATCTGGATTAGAAACTACAACTTGTCTATCAAATCTACCTGGTCTTAATAATGCAGGATCGAGAACGTCTGGTCTATTTGTTGCTGCGATTATAATTACACCCTCGTTAGTATCAAAACCATCCATCTCCACAAGAAGCTGATTAAGAGTTTGTTCTCTTTCATCATTACCTCCTCCTAAACCTGCGCCCCGACTTCTTCCAACAGCATCAATTTCATCAATAAATATTATACAAGGCGAATTTTTTTTTCCTTGCTCGAACATGTCTCTTACTCTTGATGCTCCAACACCAACAAACATCTCTACGAAATCTGATCCGGAGATGGTAAAGAAAGGTACTCCTGCTTCACCAGCAATTGCTCTAGCTAATAAAGTTTTTCCTGTCCCTGGGGGACCTACAAGAAGTGCGCCTCTAGGTATTTTTCCACCTAGTCTACTAAATTTTTTTGGATCTTTTAAAAACTCAACAATTTCTTCCACCTCTTCTTTAGCCTCTTCAACTCCTGCAACATCATTAAAAGTTACCTTGCCCTTCATTTCATTCATCATTTTTGCTTTAGATCTTCCGAAGCCCATAGCCCCACCTTTACCACCCTGCATTTGTCTCATAAAGAAAATCCAAACTGCTATTAGTAATAGCATTGGAAACCACGAGAGTAATACACCAAATAATGAAGGCATCTTTTCTTCAAGAGGCGCCGCAGAGATGCTCACGCCCATTTCTGAGAGTTTTTCTATTAAATTTGGATCATTTGGTGAATAAGTTTTAAAGCCTTTACCATTTGCATATACACCATTTATATTATTTCCTTGTATCTCAACTTTTAATACCTCACCTTGTTCTACAGACTCCAAGAAATCTGAAAAAATTACCTCATTAGAGTTACTAATGTTTGGTTGAGGATTTTTGAACATATTATAAAGACCAATCGTTAAAAAAACGATTATTGCCCACATTGCTAAGTTTTTAATATTCATGGCTATAAGATAAGAATTATAATTAATTTAACAAGTCTATTTTTACCGCTCTTTTGTCAAAATCATAGTATGATTTACCATCTTAATGACGCATCCTCCTAATGTTTCTTTTCTAAGTTTTCGCTCTTTAATTTTACTCAAAATATTCTCAATTTTTTTACCTCTCACAAAATTAGGCTTTTTTCCTATTAAATGAATTAAATCTGATAAAGACCTAAAAATGACCTCATGTGAATTGTCAAAAAAGTTCTCTTTTAATATAAGTTCATCTTTTATATGGTTAAAAATAGAATTCTCTCTCTTATTTTTTTCGACATAAAACTTTATTGATTGATCCGACACCTTTAAATTTTCTATTGTTAATTGAAATTTTTTCTTATCAAGACCGAAATCTTGAAATTCCTTAATTAATTTTCTTACTTTAATTCTACTGAATTTAGTATCATGATTGGTGGGATCATCTACATAAAAATTAAAAATAAATTTTGATAAAAATATTAAATCTTTTTTATCAAATTCTATTAAAGGTCTGATTAAATTTATACTTTCGATTTGAGTATTTATCCCAAGTGATACAAGTCCTTTCAAACCACTACCTCTTGCCATTCTTAGAAAAAAGTTTTCAATTAAATCATCCATATGATGACCTAAAACTAAGTTGCTAATTTTAAGTTTTTTACATTTACAGAATAAAAGCTCATATCTTTTGCACCTAGCTAAGGATTGAATATTATTAACTGGTTTTTTTCCCTTCCAAGTAAGAACATGTGAATTGATTTTCAAAGATTTAAGAATTCTTTTTACTTTATAAGCCTCATAAGTAGACTCTTTTCTAAGCTTGTGATCTACAATAAAATACCTTGGATTTAAGTTTTTTTTTAAGGAGTATACTTTTGTTAAAAAAGCTAAAGCCAAACTATCTGCCCCTCCAGATACTGCAACTATAAAATCAGTATCTATTTTGAATGATTTTTCAAATTTTTTAAAAATTTGATTTACTCTTTGATTTAAAAGTCTTGATTTATAAATTTTAGGAATTTTTTTTCTTACACTCGAATTTTTGTGATTCATACTTTGCTTTTTGAATAACAGACTGATTTGCATCTGGGTATTGTTTTTTAACACCACTTATCATTTTACAGCCTTGATCTTTTTCTCCAATCTGTATCATTGATACACCTAGCTTTAATAAATTAATAGGAGCTTTTTCTCCTGTTGGGTATTTTTGATAACCTTCTAAATAAGCTGAAGCAGCATCAGTATACAGTTGTCTTATTCTAAATGTTTCAGCATACCAATATTGTGCGTTACCTGCCAATTTATGATCAGGATTTGAAATTACAAATTCTCGAAATGCTCTTTCAGCAGTGGGGTAATCTCCAACTTTTAAAAAACTTGTCGCAAACTCATATTGCTTAGACGCTGAAACATCTGGTAAAATTTTTTCCTCTGCTTGAAATGTCTCAGTAACAATTGTAGCAGTTGTTTCAACTGATTGTATTTTTTGAGTCGTATCACTTGTAGAATTATCTTTATAAGATATTGACCCTAAATCTTGAGGTGGAGATGAACCTGGTAAAACTTCCGTACTTGACTCAGAACTTTTTTTTGAAGTCAAATTTATAGTTTCACCATTCAATAAAGCAGTTTCTAAATCTTGAAATCTTAATTGATTATCTGATTGAACCTTTGAAAGTCTATTTGATAACTTGTCTAGCTTAAAATTTATTTCTTCAAATTTATTGGTGAGTTCCTGAAATTGATTTTCAATTTCAGACAATTTTAGTAAATGTCTTGTCAGTACATCTTCGGAGTTATTATCGACACTTGATGAAGATAAATTAGAGTTACTGAATTCAACAGAATTTGAGTAAACAGCTTTTTCAAGAGTTTTTAAATCTTTTTTAATTAGCTCGAGCGTATCGTAAATATTATGATTGTCTGCGAAAGAAGGATAAGAAATTAAAAAATTAAATAACAAAAAAATTTTGTATTTCAATAGTAATTTAAAGTATTTCATTTATTTAGGTTATCTCTATAATAATGGCAAAAAAAAGACCTCTTAAATAATTTTAATTTAAGAGGTCTTAATATTAATTGGGTATTTAATTTGCTTTGACTGTTACAGATCTTCTATTTTTTGACCAAGCTAATGGGTTAGACCCGGAGTCTACAGGTCGTTCTTTACCATAACTTAAAACTGAAATTCTGTCAGAAGATATTCCATAAGTCATTAAATAATCTTTAGCTGCATTAGCTCTTCTTTCACCTAATGCTAAATTATATTCTCTTGTTCCTCTTTCGTCAGCATGACCTTCTAATACAATTGTAATTTTAGAATTTTTTCTTAACCATGCAGCTTGCTTTCGAAGAGTTTCTCTAGAAGCTGTAGTTAAAACTGACTCGTTAGTTGCAAAAAATACTCTATCAGGAACACCAGAAGCTAAGTACTCAACTGTGTCTGTTCCAGTATAAACATCACCTTGCATTTGACCTGTAGTTTTTTTTGATGTAGCACATGCAGAAAGTGCTAAACAGGCAACTACTATTAAAAATCCATTCTTTAGAATTTTACTTAATTTCATTATTACTCCTTGATCAATATTTCTTTAATCTTAGTTTTTCACAACTAATTAGATCTTTCAAGGCTAAAAATCAAGCGAATTAATTATCAATTACTTAATAAAGACGACCATGATGGGTCTGATCCATCAGTTGGAGTAGGAACCTGTCTCTCATTATAGCCAGTTAAATCTATAGACCATAATTTTGCAGAAAAACCCTTTCCTTTGGAATCTGTTTTTGTCTCCCTATAAAAAATCAGAACTCTCCCATTGGGTGACCAGGATGGAGCTTCTTGATAAAAATTTTCAGTTAATAATCTTTCACCGCTTCCATCAGTTCTCATTACGCCAATATAAAATTTTCCTTTATGTAATTTTGTAAATGCAATTAAATCTCCTCTTGGAGACCAAACTGGAGTACCATAAATTCCTTTGCCAAAAGATATTCTTTTAACGTTATTTCCGTCACTCTTCATCACGTAAATTTGTTGATAACCGCTTCTGTCAGAGTTAAAAGAAATAAATTTTCCATCTGGAGAGTAAGAAGGTGATGTATCTATAGATGGATGATTTGTGATTTTTTCCACTATTCTATTTTCTAAATCCATTGTGTAGATTTCAGAATTACCATCCTTAGCAAAACTCATAATTATTTTTTTTCCATCTGGAGAAAATCTGGGTGCAAAAGTCATACCAGGAAAATCCCCTACAACTTCTTGAGTTCCTGTTTCAATATCTAACAAATAGACTCTTGGTAAATTTCTAAAATATGAGAGATAAGTTACCATTTGACTTGTTGGATTGAATCTTGGAGTTAAAACAAGTTCGTTTCCTAATGTTAAAAATTTATTGTTGGCTCCATCTTGATCCATGATAGCTAATTTTTTCACTCTTTGAGTTTTGGGTCCTTCTTCTGCAACATAAATTATTCTAGTGTCAAAATAACCTTTTTCACCAGTTAATCTCTCGTAGACTTTGTCTGTTATGATATGACCAACACGTCTCCAATTATTTGGAACAGTTGTAAAAGCTAGCGCCATCATTTCTTTACCTGCAAGCACATCCCACAATCTGAATTCTACTCTTAGTTTTTCCTCCAGATAACTAACTTTTCCAGTGATTAAAGCTTGAGCCTTAATTAAGTTCCAATCTTCAAATCTAGGCTTTAAATTTGCAATATCTGGTTTTTGCAAAAATGCATCTTTATTTAATGGATTAAACAAACCTGAAACCTTTAAATTATTTTCTACAATTTTGGATATTTCTGACCCGATATTTTTCTTTTCTAAAATATTCTCAAAATTTTTTCTTGATTCCTCGTCAATAGATAGTGGAGAAACTGCAATTGGTAATGGATTTAGATTACCCCTAGTTATATCAACCTCAATTAAACCGAACGATTTTAACGGTATTAAAATTATAATTAAAGTTATTAAAAAATTTTTCATTTTTTTATGGATTATATTAACCTTCTAGCATTTCTCTTGCATCAAAATTTAACTGTAATTCCTTCCATCTTTCATAACCCGTGCTAGGAACTCTTAAAGGCTGACACAATTTAATAGCTCTTAAAGCACTTTCTGCTAATACTTTATAAAATCCTTGTCCTGGCTTATTCATCCTAGCATGATCTAAAATTTCTGACTTAATCACTGACCCATCTGGTTTCAATTTAAGTTTTATTCTTACAAGTAAATTTTCATTATATGGTAATCCAAGTGGAATACTCCAACAACCAAAAATTTGTGCTTTTAATGCATCTTCTTCACTTAATGATAGCCCTGTATTCTCAAAATTTTTATTTTGGTCTTGGCTTAAATCTGGATTTTTCTTTAATGTCTCTGCTTTGCTCTCTTTAGATTTATCGATCAAAGCAGCAATATTATTAGGATCAAATAACTCCTCTTTTTCAAATTCAGAAACTTGCTTTACTTCATTGTCAATTTTTTCAGGGTTTTGTTTATCTTCTTTTATTTTTTCAACTTTCTTTACTTTGTCCTCTGGCATTGGGACAGCATCAGGCTTGATTTTCTTCACTTTTTTAGGTGGAGCTTGTTCTGATACTAATTTTTTTTCTTTTTCTTTTACTTTTTCAATTATTTTTTTTGCTTTGGGTGCAAATGGAATATTTGTTTTTTCAGTTATTTGAATTAATTCTACTGAAACGATTGGAGGCAGATCAATTGGTTTTTTTGCTAAAAAAGGAAGGCTTATTGCTGTTAAAAAAATAAAAAAAAAGTGTAAAACAGATGAAATTACAATACTCCTATTCACAAAAAAATTACCTTTCTTTGTATGGTTCTGAAATTAAAGCCACTTTTGTAAATCCCGAACCTGAAAGTAGCCCCATAATTTCAAGGACTCTACCGTAATTAATAGTTTTATCCCCTCTCACATAAATTCTTGTATCAGTCCGATTTTTTGAGACTGCTAATACTTTTGCAATGATTTTTTCATATTCAACTTTTGACTCTTGAATAAAAATTTCACCTTTTGAATTTATAGTTAAAGTTAGAGGTTCTTGCTCTTCTGGAAGTGAGTCAGCTGAACTTTCTGGTAAATCAACCTGAACTCCTACAGTCAATAAAGGTGCAGTAACCATAAAAATAATTAGTAGGACCAACATTACATCTACAAATGGTGTCACATTTATTTCACTCATTGGTTCTTTTGATGAGCGATTAAACTTGAATGCCATTCTAGATAATAGTTAAAAATCTTTTAGAGAAGTTTTCTAGCTTTTGCGAATATTTTAAAGAGTCATTATTAAATTTATTGTATGCGATTACCGCAGGAATAGCTGCCAATAAACCTAATGCAGTAGCAAAAAGAGCTTCTGCAATTCCAGGTGCTACAATTGCTAAACTTGTATTCCTTGAAATTGCAATAGATTGAAAAGAATTCATTATGCCCCAAACAGTACCAAATAATCCTATAAAGGGTGCTGTTGATCCAACAGTTGCTAAAAAGGTAAATCCCTTTGTAATTTTAGACATTTGTTTTTCTATCCCAGTTTCTAACATTGAAGTCATTCTAGCATTCAAATCTGTTTTAGATCTTCTTTTAAGAAGATTTTGCATAGCGTCTTTAAAAATAAGTGCCATTGGGTCATTTATATTTCCTGGAAGATTATTGTAAAAAGACTCTGCAGATTTTGAATTCCAAAACTTAGTTTCGAATTCTTCTGAACTTTGATTTATTTTTTTGAATAATTTAAATTTTTCAAAGATTACCGCCCATGAATAAACTGAACATGCAATTAGAATAATAATGACTGATTTTACAATTATATCAGCTCTTATAAATAAGTTCATAAGCGAAAAATCAGCGCTTGATGCAAGTCCAACAGCTTGAGATGAAATATCAGCTTCCATAAGGTCTTCTCACACTTAAATGTGTCATGAATTTGACTTCAAAAATCAATGATTAATCCTCTTTTTGGTGAGTTTCATAGTAAAAACTCGCAATTAGAATTGCATCAGCTTTATTAGAGTCTTTTTTTTTTGAGAGTTGTGT
>CABZPB010000005.1 GCA_902527485.1 uncultured Pelagibacteraceae bacterium | reverse complement strand
GGAGCATTTATGCTTGCTGTATTTTTAATGTCAATCTACGTAGGTTTTATAAGACCTGGAGGTTTGGAAAATACATGGGGATTCTTAAATTTAGTTTTTATAAATAATCTATGTATTTTTTTATGTAATTTTTATTCTATAAAAATAAATAAAACAGGTGTGAATGAGAAAACTACAAACGAGGGTATTATTGCACCGTTTGTATTTACAATTATGAGTGCAGTCCTAATTTATGGTCTAACTGATAAAATTTATACCTGATGTCTGGATATGCGATATTCAACATAGAGGTAAAAAAACCTGAAGAATACAAAGAATACGTAGAAAAGGTAAAACCGATTACTGAAAAATTTGGTGGCGAATATGTTGTTAGGGGTGGCGAAACTAAAGTATTAGAAGGAACTTGGATGTATCCTAGAACAGTTGTAATTAAATTTCCAAGTTACGAAAAAGCTTTAGAGTGGTATAATTCTGATGAATATAAACCAATAAAACAAATCCGTTTAGAAAACTCAATAGGTAACGGAATAATAATTAAAGGAGTATAAAATGTCGATATTAAAAAGATACACTGATGCAATAGACAAGAAAGACGAAGCAACTATGAATGAACTTTTGCATGATGATTTTAGATTCACAATGCATAAATCTGGAAATTCTTTAGGAAAAGCTGATGTTATTAAATGGGCAATGAGTGGAGATATAAATCAAGATAAAGCTAGAGTTGTATATGAAAATGATGAAGTAGGTGTACACCATTCTTTAGTTACATTTAATGACGGAAATGTTGAGGCTGTAATGGCAGTTTATAGATATAAAGACGGAAAAATTGTCAGTTTAGAAACTGGCGCTACCCCAATCTCGAAATAAGTGCGAAACATTTTATTTTTTTTTCTTATTTTTTTTACATCATCTTTATGTGCTGATGAGTATCATCAAAAACAAATTGATGAACTATTTGATCAATTAAAAAAAGCTGCAAATTTTGAGAATTCGGAAAAAATTGAGTCAAAAATATGGAATCTTTGGACCACCCACCCTACTAAAGATAGTCTTACAAATCTTTTAGCTGATGGATCTTCTTCGATGTCTCAAAACAAACTCGAGGATGCTTATAATATATTTACACAAGTAATCGAAATAGATCCAAATTGGGCAGAGGCTTGGAATAAAAGAGCCACAGTATTGTATTTAATGGGTAAATATGAAATGTCACAAGCTGACATAAATAAAGTGCTGGATATTGAAAAAAGACATTTCGGAGCGCTCACAGGTCAAGGTTTAGTACAAACTGCGTTACAAAATTATCAAAAAGCTATTGATAGTTATATTGAAGCTCACAAAGTTCATCCATATATGAAATCTCCTATGATAATGATTGAAAAACTTATGCTACAATTGCAAAAACAAAGTATTTAGAAATTATGTTACCAAAAAAATATACTAAAATTTTATTTATCTGTCTTATGAGTTTTAGTATGAGTTTAATTATGACTTTAATAATTACATATATTAATACGGGTTTTGATGAAATGTACTATATGAGATTCTTCAAAGCTTGGTCTATAAGTTTGCCTGTAGCATTAGTTGCAATATCATTAGTAGCACCCATGGTACAAAAAATTGTAGATAAAATTATTAAATAGTTTTATTCTTTATAATGAGTAATTTTTCAGGATATATTTTTCTCATATTAGCAATTATCCTAGGAATAACTTCAAATGGGTATTTAAAATCTACTAACGGATTTACAATCCTAGCTCCAACTATTTTTTGTATAATTTCAATAATTGCTTGTATTTTTTGTTTATCAAAAGCCATGAGTATTATTCCAGTTGGTTTTACATACGCAACTTATGGAGGTTTAACAATTACAGCAGTAACATTGTTTGGGGTTTATAAATATCAACAAATTCCAAACCTTTATGGAATAATTGGAATTGTTTTAATAATTATTGGTGTAATTCTTTTAAATACTTTAGGTAAAACTAACTAGAAACTGGCTTTAAAATTTTTAGCATTTTATTATGCAAACTAATATTTGCTGAGCAAATAATATTCCCAGCTTTCTTAGCATTTTCATTTTTCCAAGTTGAAACTATGCCGTTCGCAGCTTCAATAATTGGAATTAAGGCGTGGATATCCCAAATTTTATTTCCACATTGAATTACTACATCAAGTTTACCCTCAGCAAAATGTGAATAGCTTAAAGCATCTGAACAAGGAAACTGCATTCTCTTTAAAATTTGAGGAATTTTTTTTTGTTTATTTAGTGATAAACTTCCATGAAAGGCTGCAGATAATTTCATATTTGAATAAGTTGCTTTTTGATTAACAAGTATTCTCTTTTTTTTTCCATTCTCTGAAACATACGAAATATTACTTGAGGTATTAAAATAAAATTTTCTAAGAATTGGAAAGTTTGCGAGACCTATTATTGGAGTACCTTTGTAATTTAGAGATATTAAATTGCTCCATGTTGGGTTTCCTATCACAAATGATCTGGTTCCGTCGATAGGATCAATAATCCAAGAGTAATCACTTTTAGTTTTTTTTAAACCAAATTCTTCACCTATAATTTGGTGATTCGGAAATTTTTTTTTGATCTCATTTCTTATAAATCTCTCAAAAGTTCTGTCGGCAGTTGTCACTGGATCATAGCCATTTCTAAGTTTATTGGATATTTTGAAGGGTTTGTTTAATTTGGAATAATAAAATCTTGTCAATTTATAAGCTAAATTTTCAATAAATTTAGAATAAAGTTTATAGTCTGATGATTTTAAAATTTGCACATCGCTCTAATACTATTTTATTACTATTGATTAAAGCTAAATTTTTAATAATGATTTAAAATTAAATGAAATTAGAGTTAAAAAATAACAAGGTATTTTTTGAAAGTAAGGGTCTAAAAAAAGAAATTCACCCATTTTGGCTAAGAGAGAGAGTAAATGGAGAAAAATTTGTCGATAAGTATACTCAACAAAGATTATTTGATCCGACTCAATTACAGGAAAATATTCAAATTAAAAATTTAAGTTTGTGTAATGATTTTTTAGAGGTGAATTTTAATGACGGTGCTTCAACAAAAATTGCTGTTATTGATATTTTTAAAGAATTCTCAAGTATTAATGAAATTAAAAAAATAGAAAAAATAAAATGGGACTCTTCTTTCAGCGAACAAAATACTTTTGAGTTCGATGAAAATTTATTTGAGACCGAAGAAATGTACAAAGCTTTAATTAATTTTTATCAATATGGTTTTGTAATCTTTAAAAATGTACCTACAAGAGATAATTTTATTGTAAAGTTTGCTAACTCAATCGGTAGCGTTAGGCGAACAAACTTTGGGGAATTTTTTAATGTACAATCAAAACTAAATCCTAATGATTTAGCTTATACATCTTTAAATCTAGCCCCCCATACTGATAACCCCTATAGAAATCCTGTGCCATGTATTCAAATTCTTCAATGCATTGAAAATGAGGTATCTGGTGGTTTATCAACTCTAGTTGATGGATACACTGTTTCTGAAAAACTTAAACAAGAATTTACAGATTATTATAAAATTTTGACAGAAGTTAAAATACGATTTCAATTTATAGATCAAACGATAGTTTTGGAGGACTGGGCTGAAATGATTCAATTAGATGGAAGTGGAAATTTTAAACAAGTTCGCTTTAGTCCAAGACTAGATTTTGTTCCACTAATGGACAAAGAGAAATTAGAATTATTTTATTCTGCGAGAAAAAAATTATCTGAGCTATATAATTCTGGAAATTATAAAATTGAATTTAAATTATTACCAGGAGACTTACTAATGATGGACAATTATAGATTATTACATGGCAGAACCAAGTATGATACAAGTGAAGGTAATCGCTTTCTTCAGGGTTGTTATATTGACTACGATAGTACCGAAGGAAGACTAAAACATTTAAAGAGAAAATTTAATTATTAAGATATATTTTCTATCTGTTTTTCAGCATCTCTTATTGATTTTTCATAATCCAGTGACATTTGATCAGCACTCACTACCTCTACCTTTTCTATACCAAAAAAATTTAAAATAAACTTTAACCAAGGAGTAAGAAAATCTTCATTGCTATTAAGCTTGGTGCCTCCTGAAGTAATTACTAAATAAGCTTTTTTATTCTTTAATAAACCCTCTCTCCTTCCATTCGGTTTAAATTTAAAGGTTTCCCCAATTCTAGCAGCAAGATCTGACCAGGCTTTTAAGGTTGCAGGAGGTCCATAATTGTAAATAGGGGCTGATATAATTATGATATCACTTTCTTTCAATTCCTTTACAAGAGTATCTGAGAGCTTAAACATTTTTTTATGTGTTTCTGTTTGATCCTTAGGATCTATTTTCATTCCTGATTCTGTCAAATTAGATACAAAAACCATCTCGTCATTTAGATCTCTATAGATAACCTCATCCCCAGGTTTTTTTATTTTATTTAAGAGTTTTTTCGCTAAAGCTCTTGAGGTTGAGCCGTCTTTTCTCGCACTAGAGTCTATTTGATAAATTTTCATAATTTAGTTTAACCAAAATTTTGTAAGAAAGGGAAAATATTTAGTAAATAATATCCTAAAGCTTGTAATTGATTTGTTAATATCAAAATACCAGTGATCAATAGTATTATTCCTCCTATCTTTGAAACTAGATTAATATTTTTTCTAAAGTTTTTTGAAAATATAAGAAACCTTTGTATTAAATAACCTGATAAAATAAAAGGTAGAGCTAAACCAACAGAATAAAAAGATAATAACAATATTCCTTGGCTTAAACTTTGTTCAGTTGCTGCTAACACTAAAATCGATCCTAAAATGGGTCCGATACATGGTGTCCACCCAAATGCAAAAGCCATTCCTATTAATATAGGACTAAAAACACTTTTGTTAATATTTGTTTGAATTCTTTTTTCGTAATTTAAAAATTTTAGATTTATTATGCCAATTATATGAAGAGATAAAATAATAATTATTAATCCTGCTGCTATTCTTAGCTCGTAAGAATTTTCTAAAAATATTTGTCCTAAAAAAGTTGAGGCTGCTCCAAAGATTATAAAGACTAAGGAAAAACCAACTGTAAATAAAATAATAGGAAATAAATTGATATTTTTCTTATCTACAAGCTCATTAATTGAGCTACCAGAAATATATGAAATATAACCTGGTATGAGTGGTAAGACACACGGTGATAAAAAACTTATCAATCCAGCACCAAAAGCAATTATTAATTCAATCATTATTCCTCTTTAATAACTTTCGATTTCTGCTCACCAAGTTTATCAACTCTTAAAATCATTTCATCACCATCTTTCAAATAATCTGGTGGGCTCATTCCCATTCCTACTCCTGCTGGTGTGCCTGTTGTAATTACATCGCCTGGCATTAAAGTTAAAAATTGACTTATATGTGAAATTAAGAAATTAAAATTAAATATCATTAAACTAGTATTACCGGTTTGTCTTCTTTTTTTGTTGAGATCTAATGATAGATTTAAATTATACAAATCATCTATTTCGTCTTTTGTAACCAGGTAAGGACCCAATGGACCAAAGGTATCTCCAGATTTTCCTTTTACCCATTGACCCCCTCTATCTTTTTGCCATTCTCTCTCACTTATATCATTACAAATACAGTAACCTAATACATAATCTTGTGCTTCATCTTCTTTTATATATTTAGCTTTACTTCCAATAATTAATGCAATTTCAACTTCATGATCTAAGGACTTTGATTTTTTTGGTATTACAATATTATCGTTGGGTCCAATAATACAATTTGGTGATTTATTAAAAACAATTGGCTCTTTTGGAGCATCAGAATTAGTTTCTTCAGCGTGAGCCTTATAATTTAAACCAATTGCTATGAAATTTGCTGGTTTAATTACACAAGGTCCTTTTCTTTGATTATTATTAATTAAAGGAAGAGAGTTTAAATTTAACTCTTTTATTTTATCTAAAATTTCAAAATTTAAATTTTCAGGTGTAAAATCATTTATAATTTTAGATAAATTTCGTAAATTATTTTGACTGTCAATAATTGCAGGTATTTCTTTACCTTGTTCACCAACCCTTAAAAGTTTCATTAACTACCCTTTGATACCAAGATGGGTATACTTTATATTTAGGTAATCTTTAATTGCCATTGATCCACCTTCACGACCATATCCGCTTTGCTTAATTCCTCCAAAAGGTGCTTCAGCTAATGCAACCATTGGGGTATTTACTGCAACTGAACCTGTCTCTAAATGTTCAGAGGCAAGGTGAGCAGTCTCCATAGAGCTAGTACAAACGTAGCTGCATAATCCAAGTTCATGGTTATTGGCTCTTTTGATAACATCATCAAAAGAATTAAAAGATAACATAGGTACTAATGGTCCAAATGGTTCTTGTTTCATGATTGTAAAATCGTCCTTAACATCATCAAATATAGTGGGTTCATAAAAGAAGCCTTTATTAAAACCAGAAGGTCTTTTGCCGCCTAGTAAAACTTTAGCACCTTCTTGTTTTGTTTTTTCAACTAATTCCTCAATTTCATTTAATCTTTTTTTTGTAGTTAATGGACCCAATTTTGTTGTGGGATCCATACCATCTCCAATTTTTAATTTTTTTGTATTTTCAATGAACAGACTTACAAATTCATCTTTCTTACTTTCATGAATATAAAATCTGTTGGGGGATATGCAGACCTGCCCATTATTTCTAAATTTTGCAGCAATTGCCATATCAGCGGCTTTTTTAATATTTGCATCATCGAATACTATAAAAGGTGAATGACCTGAAAGTTCCATTGTGACTCTTTGAACTTTATCAGCAGCCTGTTTTAATATTAATTTTCCAACTCTTGAAGATCCTGTTATTGAAATTTTTTTTATAATATCAGAGGCTATTAATTGTTGTGCAATACTTGGTGGATCACCTGATAAAAGATTAACAACACCTGGAGGCACACCACATTCTCTACAGATATCAACCATTTCCATTACAATACCAGGAGTAATTACATCAGGTTTAACTATTACTGAACAGCCAGCTGCTAAAGCAGTTGAAATTTTTCTTGCTGACAAAACTGCTGGAAAATTCCAAGGTGTTAAAGCTGCAACAACACCAACTGGTTGGTAATATACATGCACTCTAGTATCTTCAAATCTGCTTTCAACCGTTTGACCATAAATTCTTTTTGTTTCTTCAGCATTCCACTCAAATATATCTGCAGCACCTCCTACTTCACCTTTAGCTTCTGCAAAAGGTTTTCCAACTTCTAAGGTCATCCATTTTGCAAGCACATCTTGCTTCTCCCTCATTTTGTCTGCAATGCGTCTAATAATATAAGATCTTTGCCAGGGAGCAGTTTTTTTCCAAACTTCTAATCCTTTTTCTGCTGACTCTAATGCTCTATCTACATCTTGCGCTGTAGCTTTTGATGCGTGTCCTATCACTTCCTCGTTGGCGGGGTTTATTACTTCATATGTTGATTTGTCAGATGACTGACACCATTTACCATCAATGAATTGCCCAAATTTTTCGTACATGTGTCTAACTTAGCATTACTGTAGGTTGTGTCTACTGTGTAATTTTTACTATTAAAAAATTTGTTTATCAATGCTAGCATATAAAAATAACAAAAGGAGACTCCATGGCAAAATTTTATGCTTTAGGAAATTATACTACACAAGGCTTCCAAGGATTTTGTAAAGATCCTGGATCGGATAGATCAAAGGCTGCTCAAATTGCTGCGGAAGCAGTAGGGGCAAAGATGGTATCATTTTGCGGACTAAGAGGTGCTTATGATTTTATGGCTGTGTTTGAAGGTAGCTTTGAACAAGGTGCTGGAATTAAAATGGCAACCGAAGCAAGTGGAACTTTATGTAATCTTGTGATTTTAGAAGAAACAAATCTAAATGATATTGCTGCTCACGCTGCTAAGATTGCACAGAAGTACAAAGGTGTAGGTCAATAATCAAAATTCATCTGTGCCTGATTAAACTATCAGGCATAGATGAAAATTAAGTCAAAAACCTATGTCAATCTTTTTAAGCTCTCAGAAAATCATTAAAGATTGGATCGATTATAATAACCATCTTAATGTTTCATATTATCTTTTAATTTTTGATAAATATGGCGCTGATGTTTTAAATGATAAATTTAAAATGGGAGAAAATTCCGCACAAACCACTGGTAAGAGTACCATGATTGTTGAATCCCACATGACTTATAATCAAGAGCTTAAACTAAATGATGAAGTCGACATAAATTTGGTCTATTTTGATCATGATAAAAAACGTCTTCAATACAAAATTGAAATGGTACACAAAGAAAAAAATTTTTTAGCCTCTACTATTGAGGTGCTGGCTCTTCACGTTGATCTAAACAATAGAAAAGTCATTGAATTTGATAAGGAAAAAAGTCTTTTAATGGACGAATATATTGAGAAAAATAAATCTCTCTTTAAAAATGAAGATTTAAAATTTACAGCTAAATTAAAAAAATAAAATTAGTGGTTAGGATTATCGTTGTCTACTACAAGACATATCTCAGATTTTGTTAAAAATCGTCTACCTGTGCCATTATCCAGCGAGAACATTCCGCCAATACCTTTTACTGCATCTATTGTAAGATCTGTGTGTTTCCACTTTTCATATTGATCACCGTTCATATAAAAAGGAACCCCACCAATTTCTCCCAGCTTTATATCATTATCTCCTAAAGGAAATTCGCCCTCTTGAAAACACATGGGTGCACTCCCATCGCAACAACCCCCAGATTGGTGAAACATCAGTTTTTCTCCGTATTTCTGTTTTAATTCAGATAGTAAGTTTAATGCCGAATGTGTTGCAGATACTTTCATATTTTTTCTCTGGCCCATGATAGCGAATCATGGACCAGTATATATTATTTGATTAAAAGAAGCCTAATTTCTTCTCAGCATAAGAGACATGTAAGTTCTTATTCTGTCTGTAATGATTAAGCATCATTTTATGAGTTTCTCTTCCAACTCCTGATTGTTTGTAACCACCAAATGGTGAGTGTGCTGGATAAGCATGATAACAATTTGTCCATACTATTCCTGCTTGTATAGCTCTACCCATTCTGTGAGCTATATTGCCATTTCTGGTCCAAACAGCAGCTCCCAAACCATAAAGAGTATCATTAGCAATTTTTAGTGCTTCTGCTTCATCTTTAAATTTGATCACTGATACAACTGGTCCAAAAATCTCCTCTTGAGAGATTCTCATCTTGTTGTTAGCTTCAAAAATAGTTGGTTGAATGTAATTACCTTTTTCCAATCCACTGTTAAGTTTACCAACACTTCCACCAGTTAGAACTTTAGCGCCCTCTTTTTTACCTAGTTCAAGATAAGATTTTATTTTCTCCATCTGTTCAACTGAGGCTTGAGCTCCAATCATGGTTTCCATTTTTAAAGGATTGTCTTGAACAACAGCTTTTGTTCTTGCTACAGCTCTTTCCATAAATTTATCATAGATAGACTCTTGAACTAAAGCTCTACTTGGGCAAGTACAAACCTCACCTTGGTTTAGATTAAACATTACAAAACCTTCTATACATTTATCAAAGAAATCATCATCTTTTTCCATGATATCTTCAAAGAAAATGTTAGGAGATTTTCCACCTAATTCCAAAGTAATTGGAATTATGTTTTGCGCAGCATACTGCATGATTAATCTTCCAGTAGTCGTTTCACCAGTAAATGCAACTTTAGCAACTCTTTTAGAAGATGCTAGAGGTTTACCTGCTTCTAATCCAAAACCACTAACAATATTGACAACACCTGGAGGTAATAAATCTCCAATAAGTTCCATCATTACCATAATTGATGCTGGTGTTTGCTCAGCTGGTTTTAAAACCGAACAATTTCCTGCAGCAAGTGCTGGTGCTAATTTCCATGTTGCCATCAATAATGGAAAATTCCATGGAACTATTTGACCAACTACACCTAGCGGTTCATGAAAATTGTATGAGTATTGATTATTAGCTATTTCAGCAATAGATCCTTCTTCTGCTCTAATAACTCCAGCAAAATATCTCCAGTGATCGACGACCAATGGTAAATCTGCTGCCATACATTCTCTGATAGGTTTTCCATTATCTAAACACTCAGCAACTGCTAATAAGTTTAGATTTTTTTCTAAAACGTCAGCGATCTTGTACAAGAGATTTGATCTTGTAGTGATGTCAGTTTTTCCCCACTCTGGGAAAGCTGCGTGAGCTGCATCTAATGCTGCCTCAACGTCTTGTTCATTTGATCGTGCTACTGAACAGATTTTCTCATTAGAAATCGGGCTAACATTATCAAAATATTTACCAGATTTAGGCTCTACAAATTTTCCATTAATGTAGTTTCCATACTTAGCTTTAAACGGAAATTTCACCTTTAAATGAGAAGTATCTAATACAGATGACACTTTCATTGCTTCTGCACTCATTTTTTTTCTCCTCTTTTTTTTGTTAGATGACTTGATGTTATTGTTTTTTCTAGATTTACTTAAACGTTTCTTGGTCGCAGACACTTTTCGTCTAACCTTACTTTTCGTTTTTATTTTTTTTCTAGATGATTTGACCAACTTAATTTTTTTTTTGGTCTTTTTTTTTGCTATTTTTTTTCTCTTAATAGCCATTATCTTATTTAACTAGCAATTATGATCCGTGTCTATTTTTTATAATTTAAATTTCTACCCTGGATTGTGTGACTACTATATGTTGTGTCTATTAATCAGGTGATTAATATTTTTATTTGTGCAATTAGAGAATTCTAAATGGATATAAATTTTTTTACACAAACAAGAATTCTAGATGGTGGAATGGGTCAAGAACTTCTAGCGAGGGGAATGGAACCTCAAGGAAGTTTGTGGAGCGCAAGTGCTTTAATAAATGAAAATTATCATGATCTTTTATTAAACGCTCATTTAGATTATATCAAAGCGGGTGCAGAAGTCATCGTTACAAATACATTTGCAACAAGAAGAGTTCGATTAAAAGAAAATAAAATAGATAATAAGTTTGAATATCTAAATAAAAAAGCTGGAGAGATTGCAAAAAAAACAAAGGATTTTTTTCCCAAAATTCTAGTTGCTGGAGGATTGCCTCCTCAAAACTCAACTTATAAAGTTGACGACAGATCTGAGGATGAAATAAAGACAGATTTTTTCAATCAAGCAAAAGTATTAAACCCATATGTGGATTTTTTTTATTTTGACGTTTTAAGTAGTTTAAAAGAAATCAGGATTGCGATTAATAGTATAGAAGAGTTCAATAAACCTTATTTGATAGGAGCACATATTTCTGAAGGCATCAAAATGCCAAGTGGAGAGCTAATTTCAGAGTTAAAAAATATTTTTGAAAAAGAGAAAACCCTTGGTGTCATTCTTTCATGTATTTCCCCTGAAAATTACGAATTAAATTTTAAAGAAATCAAAAGTTTAGGTGTTCCATTTGGTTTTAAGCTGAATGGATATTTAAAAACTGTACCATTAAACATGAACAATAAAAAAAATGACTATTTACAACCTAATCAGTTTTTAGGTAAAAGAGATGATTTATCTCCAGAAAAAATGTTTGAGTTTGTAAAAAAATTTAAGAATGAAGGTGCTACTATTTTAGGTGGGTGCTGTGAGACCAGTCCACAACATATCAGAGCTTTCGCATCGCTTAAGTAATTTTTATATAATCTGCTTTTCTTACAAAATAAATACCAATCGAAACAGCAATTAAAGAAACTAATACTTTTGTTGTAATTAATTCCTCTAAGAATATATAGCTTAAAATAGTACCAAAAATAGGAATTAAATAAGATACTTGTGATTGAAAAATTAAGCCATTGTTTACTAAAATTCTAAATCTTAAAAGCCAAGCTATTCCAGTTGAAACAAGTCCTAAATAAACAACTGAAATAGTTGAATCTAATCTTGGTGATAAATTCCAGGGTTGTTCTATAAAACTGACAAGAGGTATCAAAATAATCGTTGCCCAAATTAATATGGAGCCAGTTACGTTTTCATTCCTCTTTTTACTTATTTTTAAAGTTAAAACACCACCAATTACATAACAGGTGGAACCTAAGAGTATTAATAAAGCAGATATAAAGTTATTCTCATCAATCAATAAATTATCTGAAAATAGATAAAGGATACCAGAAAAACCAATCAAAATTCCAAAGGTTTTAATAAAGTTGAACTTCTCATTTTTTATATAAAAATGACCCAATACAGTGGAGCTTAAGGGTGTTGTAGACATTAAAATTGCTGCTAGATTACTTTGAACAGATTTGATTCCATAAGCAATAAGAAAAAAAGGTGCAACAAGATTTATAAAACCTATTAAGGCAAACCAGTACCAATCTTTTGAAAATGCTTCTATCTTTATGTCCTTACAGTAACAAAGTACTAAAACGGGTATGGCTCCAAAAAAAACTCTTAAAAAAGCAATTGTTACTGGTCCAAATGAATAAGTTGCAATTTTAATATTAAAAAAAGCAGAAGCCCAAATTAGTGCTAACAAAACTAGTAATAAATAATCTAATAATTTTGGCTGTGTCATTCTACTAATTCTTTGACTGATCCTTTGGTAATTTTACTCAAATCCTCAAAGCTAATTTTAAATATACAGTTAGGATGACCAGCTGCAGCAAATAATTCCTTAAATCTATCTAAGGAAAGATCTATTAAAATATCAATTTTGTTTGAATGACCAATTGGTGATACACCCCCTATGGTAAAACCTGTAACATTTTTAACATCATCAGCTGAAGCCATGTATACATCTTTCATATTTAAAATTTTTTTAATTTTATTAAGTGAGGCTTTTTTATCTCCAGCTACAAGACATAAAGTAAAGTTTTGCTCAGTTTTAAAAAGTAAACTTTTGACGATCGCACCAACTTCGCAATTTAAAGATTTAGCGGCTTCAAGAGCGGTCCTTGCTGAACTCTTTAGAACAATTACCTCAGAATTTTTGTCAAATTCTTTCAATATTTTCTGAACTCTTTTTACTGGTTCTTGGTTTATTAATGTCATTATTCAACTTATGAGTGTTAGTTTTTTTTTAAGTTTGATTGTAAACTTATGTGAAAAGTGCATAGGTGATATAAAGTAAAAGAACATTATTTAACAGTCTTTATTTGATATCACAAGGCCCAGAATTATAAAGGAGATAACATGAGTTCAAACGATGTATTAAAAACTATCAAAGATAAAGACATTGAATACGTAGACTTAAGATTTACTGATCCTAGAGGTAAATTACAACATGTAACCATGGATGCAAAGATGGTCGATGATGAAATGTTAAATGAAGGAATTTTTTTTGATGGATCATCAATTGCAGGTTGGAAAGCAATTAATGAGTCTGACATGATCCTTAAACCAGATACATCAAGAGCAATAGTAGATCCATTTACATCTCATAATACATTGAATTTATTTTGTGATATTTTGGATGCAATTAAAAAGGATCCTTATGAAAGAGATCCAAGAGGTACAGCCAAAAAAGCTGAGGCTTACTTAAAAAGTTCAGGGATAGGAGATAAAGCATTTTTTGGTCCTGAGGCAGAATTTTTTGTATTCGATGATGTAAGATTTAAAAATGATATGAACGAAACTGGGTTTAAAATTGATAGTAAGGAAGGTCCATACAATACTGGTAAAGAATATGAAAATGGAAATTTAGGTCATAGACCAGGTATTAAAGGTGGGTATTTCCCAGTTCCACCAGTTGATAGTGAGCAGGACATGAGAAGTGAATATTTAAAAGCCATGAAAGAAATGGGAATTAAAGTTGAAAAACACCACCATGAAGTTGCACCTAGCCAACACGAGCTTGGAATGTATTTTGGAACTCTAGTTGATCAAGCTGATAACTTACAACTTTATAAATATGCTGTTCACATGGTTTCAAATTCATTTGGTAAAACAGCTACATTTATGCCAAAGCCTGTTAAGGGTGATAATGGTTCAGGTATGCACGTTCACCAGTCAATTTGGAAAGGTGATACTGCATTATTTTCTGGTGACAAATATGCAGGATTGTCTGATACAGCTTTAAACTACATAGGTGGAATTTTAAAGCATGCGAAAGCGATTAATGCTTTTTCAAATGCTACAACGAATAGTTACAAAAGATTAATCCCAGGATTTGAAGCTCCAGTTTTATTAGCTTATTCAGCAAGAAACAGATCAGCATCTTGTAGAATTCCTGTTACTTTGAGTAAAAAGGCAGCTAGATGTGAAATTAGATTTGGTGATGCAGCCGGAAACCCTTATTTAACTTTTGCTGCAATGTTAATGGCTGGTTTAGATGGAATTAAAAATAAAATTGATCCAGGTAAATCATTTGATAAAGACCTCTATGCGTTGTCTGAGGACGAAGTTAAAAAAATCCCTACTGTTTGTGGATCTTTAAGAGAAGCAATGGAAAGTCTTGATAAAGATAGAGATTTCTTAAAACAAGGTAATGTATTCACTGATGATCAAATTGATGCTTACATCGCATTAAAGTATGAGGAAATTCATAACTTCGAACATACTCCGCATCCAATTGAATTTGAAATGTATTATAGCTGTTAAACCTTAAAGGATTCTCCGCAGCCACATCTTTCAGTCTCGTTAGGATTATTAAAAACAAATGTAGAGGAAAAATCCTCTTTTTTATAATCCATCTCTGTACCTAGAAGATACATAACTGCAGCTGCATCAATGTAGACTTTTACTCCTTTGTCCTCAATCAACTCATCGTTTGGATTGATCTTTTTCGAATATTCCATCACGTATGACATACCTGCACAGCCACCTGATTTTACAGAAACTCTCACACCAATTGCATTTTTTTCAGCATTAGACATGATTTCTTTTATTCTTGAGGCAGCATTATCACTTAATTTAATTATTTGACTCATTATAAATTCAACTCCAATTTAGCAGCATCTGACATCATATCTTTTGTCCAAGGTGGATCCCAAACTAGTTGGAGATCTACATCATCTATTCCCTCTACTTGCATTGCGCCTTCTTTTACCTCTTTAGGTAAACTTTCAGCTACTGGACAATTTGGTGTTGTTAGTGTCATCTTAATTTCAGCCCTACTACCATCTACTTTAATATCATAAATTAATCCAAGTTCATATATATTCACTGGTAATTCTGGATCGTAAATTTTCCTAATTTCCTCAATTATTTTATTTTTAACGTCCATAATTAATTTTCTGTGCTTATTTCTTTTCCATCATTTTCCATTGCAGACACTAAAGTGTGCCATGATAAGGTGGCACATTTAACTCGCATGGGATATTGTTTCACGCCTGATAAACACATTAATTTTGTTTTATCATCCTCTTTTAGAATATTATTTTTAAGTTCAGGATTTTCTTTAATCATTCCTAAAAAATCCTCAATTATTTCTTTAGCCTCATTATCACTTTTTCCTTTAATTAAATCTGTCATTATAGAAGCTGATGCCATTGATATTGCACACCCACTTCCTTCAAAAGAAATATCCTCTACTTTTCTTTGTTCATTTAATTTTAAATACACATGTACATTATCTCCACATAATGGATTATTACCTTTGGCATCTTTATTAAAATTTTCTGTTTTTCCTAAATTCCTAGGATTTTTTCCGTGTTCTAAAATTATTTCTTGATATAATTCTTTTAAGTTCATTTTAAATCAAAAATTTTTTTACAATTATTTATTCCTTCATTAAGTTTATCTAAATCGTCTTTAGTGTTATAAACTCCTAAAGATGCTCGCGCACTCGCAGGAATACCTAATTTGTCATGAAGTATTTGACAACAATGATGACCTGCTCTTATAGCAACCCCAGTTTCATCTAAAATAGTAGCAATATCATGTGGATGAACTCCTTCTACAGTAAAGGATAACACTCCACCTCGTTCTTTAGGATTCCCAATTAGTTTAACAGAATTATTCTTTTTTAAAATTTCTTGGCCATATTCAATTAATTCTTTTTCGTGCTTAATTATGTTTTCAATTCCAATGCTTTCTAGAAATTTTATTGATTGATCAAACGCAATTACTTGTGCTGTAGCCATCGTTCCAGCTTCATACTTGTTAGGGAGTTCACCATAAGAAATTCTATCTTTTTTTACCTCGTTTATCATTCCTCCACCTCCTTGGTATGGTGGGAGTTGCTCTAACCAATTCTTTTTTCCATACAAAACTCCAAGTCCAGTTGGGCCATACATTTTGTGACATGATATTGCATAAAAATCACAATTCAGGTCTTGCATATCTAATTTTAAATGCGGTCCTCCCTGACATCCATCTACTACAACAACTATACCCTTAGAATGTGCTAATTGGGTTATCTCTTTGATTGGTAAAACTGCACCAGTGACATTAGATAAATGAGTTATTGCTATTACTTTAGTTTTATCTGTAATTTCTTTTTCTATATTTTCAATCGGAATATCTCCATCTTCATTTATCTCTGCAAACTTTATTTTTATATTTTTGGATTTTCTTAAAAAATGCCATGGAACGTAATTTGAGTGATGTTCTAGCTCTGTAATTAAAATTTCGTCATTTGGCTCCAAGAGCGCTTGACCTAAAGTGTTAGCGACCAAATTTAAAGCCTCTGTAGCACCTTTAGTAAATACAATTTCATTTTTATCTTTCGCATTTATATATTTTTGTACAGAAGTTCTTGTATTTTCATACAAATTAGTAGCTGCAACAGCTAAATAATGTATGCTCCTACCTACATTTGAAAACTGTTTAGAGTAAAAATCATTTATCCTATCTAGAACTACCTTAGGTTTTTGTGATGAGTTGGCACTATCCAAATAAACCAAATCATTATTTTGGATTTTTTCATCAAAAATTGGAAATTCTTTTTTAATATTATTTATATTCATTCTTTTAATCCAATAATATTTTTAACTAAATTTCTAATTTCTGAATCTGTTATTTTTTCAACAACATCGAGTAAAAATCCATTAATTAAAAGTTCTTTAGATTGTTGATAGTTTAAACCTCGAGACATTAAATAAAAGATTGAGTTTTCATTTAAACTTCCTGACGCTGATCCGTGCGAGCATTTTACATCATCAGCATAAATTTCTAATTCTGGTTTTGCATTAAACTCAGAGGTTTCATCTAATAATATTGCTTTACTTAACTGATAGCCATCAGTTTTTTGAGCTTTAGAGTCTACAAAAATTCTTCCTTGATACGCAGATTTTGAATTTTTTCCAAGTACGCTTTTAATAAGTTGATAACTTTTGGTGTTCTCGACCAAATGATTTATTGTAGATCTAATTTCATGCTGTTGATTTTCTTTTAATGAAAAAACCCCATTAATAAAAGCAGATGAATACTGACCATTTAAATTGCAATTAACTTCATTTTTAAAATAGTCTGAACCAGCAGACAATATAAATGTTTCTGAAATACTATTATCGTCTTGTTCAATATTATTAAATGAGTACTTTAAATTGTTATTTCTAAACTTATCAAGTTTATAATTTTTAAGAATTGAGTATTTTTTTAAATTAAAATTATACAAAATATTTACAAAATTTTTGTTTGTATTGTCACTAAAATAGTCAATAAGTCTTAAGCAACTATTTTCCTCTAATTCAAAATTTAAACTTAAATTAATATTTTTTGACTTAATCTTATTATTTGTTGAATGATAGATTATTAAGGGTTTCTTTAAAGAATAATTCTTTTTGATTAAAATTTTATAAACTTTATTAGTGAAAGCATTATTTAAATCAATTAAAGAATTTTCATTATCAACTTTAATATTTTTTCCAATTTCATCATTTATTTCAATTTGACTTTGATCTTCATAACTAAAATCAATTTTTTCAATTCTACCATTAATAAAAATAATCTTATTGTGCTCTAAACCATCAACAAAAATAGATGGATTAATTTTATTTGGTAATGAGTAATCGTTAAAGAAGCTCAAATCACCAATATTTTTTTTAATAATTTGACTAATATCTAAAAATTTCCAATCTTCTTGTTTTCTATTTGGAAAGCCCTTTTTTTTGAAATTATTTAAAAAACTTTTTTTTAATTGAATTTCCTTTTCCGAAATTTTTAAAGTCTTTATTATTTTATCAAAATCTAATTGTAATTGTTCATTCATTTAATTAAAACTTTCATAACCTTTTTTTTCTAACTCTATTGCTAATTCTGGGCCACCAGATCTTATTATCTTTCCATTCATTAAAACATGAACAAAGTCAGGTTTAATGTAATCTAATAATCTTTGATAATGAGTTATTATCAGAAAAGAATTATCTTTCTTTCTTAAAGTATTAACTCCATCTGCAACTATTTTAAGCGCATCTATGTCTAGACCTGAGTCTGTCTCATCTAAAATGGATAGTTTTGGAGCTAACATAGACATTTGTAGAATTTCATTTTTCTTTTTTTCTCCACCTGAAAATCCAACATTTAATTGTCTATTCAGTTTTTCTTCATCAAATTTTAATTCTTTAGCTTTTTCTTTCACAAGTTTTAAAAATTCTATTGCGTCTAATTCTTTTTCACCTCTTGCTTTTCTAATTGCATTTAAAGATGTCTTTAAAAATATATTTGTATTTACACCTGGAATCTCTAATGGATATTGGAAAGCCAAAAATATTCCTTTATGCGCTCTCTCTTCAGTCTCAAGATCAAATAAATTTCCATTTTCGAATAAGATCTCACCTGATACTTTGTAACCTTTTTTTCCTGATAGAATATTAGATAACGTACTTTTTCCTGATCCGTTTGGACCCATTATTGCATGAACTTCACCAGGATTTATATTCAATGAAAAACCTTTTAAAATCGATTTATTTTCGACATTCGCATTTAAATTAGTTATTTTAAGCATTAACCAACACTCCCCTCTAAACTAATGCCAACAAGTTTTTGGGCCTCGACTGCAAACTCCATTGGTAATTGTTGCAGCACTTCCTTACAAAAACCATTAACAATTAATCCTACAGCTTCCTCAGGATTAAGTCCTCTTTGTTGACAATAATGTAATTGTTCTTCACTTATTTTTGATGTCGTAGCTTCATGTGCAATATTAGAGTCAATATTTTTATTTTTGATATAGGGTACTGTGTGTGCCCCACACTTATTTCCCATTAATAAAGAATCGCATTGCGTATAATTACTTGAATTTTTTGCTTTTGAATTAATATCTACTAAACCTCTGTAAGTCATATCTGAAAATCCAGCACTTATACCTTTGGAAATAATTTTACTTTTAGTATTTTTTCCTAAATGAATCATCTTAGTTCCAGTATCTGCTTTTTGATGATTGTTTGTAATTGCTATAGAGTAAAATTCTCCAATTGAATTATCACCTTTTAATATACAGCTTGGATATTTCCAAGTTATAGCTGAACCTGTTTCAACTTGCGTCCAAGAAATCTTAGAATTTTTTCCCTTACATAACCCTCTTTTAGTTACAAAATTATAAATTCCTCCTTTACCATTTTCATCACCTGGATACCAATTTTGTACAGTTGAATATTTTATTTCTGCGTCGTCTAAAGCAATTAATTCCACATTCGCGGCATGTAATTGATTTTCATCTCTCATTGGAGCAGTACATCCCTCAAGGTAACTCACATAACTACCCTCATCAGCAATAATCAATGTTCTTTCAAATTGACCTGTCTGTGAAGCATTAATTCTGAAATAGGTCGATAGTTCCATAGGGCACTTAACACCTTTAGGAATATAAACAAATGATCCATCTGTAAATACAGCGGAGTTTAATGTGGCAAAGAAATGGTCGGTAACTGGTATTACAGTACCTAAATATTTTTTAACAAGCTCAGGATGTTTTTGAATTGCCTCTGACATCGAGCAAAAAATAATTCCATGTTTTGTTAATTCACCTTTAAAAGTAGTTGCAACTGAAACAGAATCAAATACAGCATCCACTGCAATTCCATTTAATCTTGCTTGTTCTTGTAAAGGAATTCCAAGTTTTTTATATGTTTCTAAGAGTTTAGGATCAAGTTCATCTAAACTTTTTGGCTTATCCTTCATGCTTTTTGGTGCTGAATAATAGTATAAATCTTGATAATCAATTTTAGGATACTTCGGCTTTTGCCAGTTTGGCTCTTTTAAAAGTTTCAATCTCTCATAAGCTTTTAATCTAAAGTCTAACATCCATTGTGGTTCTTTTTTTATATTAGAAATAAACTTGATCACATCCTTGTTTAATCCTTTTGGAGCTTTAATATTTTCTATATCTGTAGTAAAACCATATTTATAATCTTTTAGCTTTTCTATATCTTTTTCCCTAGTATCCATTTTTAAATTCTTCTTTCATTGTTGTCTTTAATAAGATCTTCTAAACTCTTTTTTTCAAAAAAATCATTTATATGGTTTTCAAGCTCATCCCATAAATTATGGGTTAAACATTTTGTAAATTTACCATTGCAGCCTTTTTTGGACTCTTTTTTGCACTGAACTGTTTTAACTTTTTCGTCAACAGCATCAAAAATATTAGTAAGTTTTATCTCTTTAGCTTTTTTGTTTAAAACATAGCCTCCTTGATTTCCTCTAACACTTTGAACAATTTCTTTTTTTCTAAGTTTAGAAAAAATTTGCTCTAAGTAATCAAGGGAAATACCCTGTCTTAGAGATATGTCTCTTAGAGATACTGGGTTAATATTATTAAATCTTGCTAGATCCACTAAAGCCATAACCGCATATCTGCCTTTAGATGTTAATTTCATAAAACCTATATTTTATAGGGGTATATATAAACCCGACTAAAATAGTCAAGTATCTAACAAAAAAAAACATTAACATTTTGTCACGTACTTGTGATAAACGTAATTTTTTTTTGAGAATAATTATCAATATCAATTATGGATAATAAAATTTTAGAAATATTTATTCCTGGTCCAGCTGGAAGGCTTGAGGCAAAATATTTTAAAAGTAAAAAAAATACTTCACCAATTGCTTTAGTGCTACAGCCTCATCCTCAATATGGTGGAACAATGAATAATAAAGTAGTTGTTGAAACATTTAATACTTTTATGGAAAATAATTTTTCTGTTTGCAGAGTTAATTTTAGAGGAGTAGGTAAAAGTGATGGAGAATTTGACAACGGTCAAGGTGAATTGGCTGATGCTGCAGCAGCATTAGATTGGTTAGAGAGAGAAAATTTTGATAACTCACAATGTTGGGTATCGGGATTCTCTTTTGGTTCTTTAATTGCAATGCAATTGTTAATGAGGAGACCTGAGATAAATAGATTCATCGCAATTTCACCACAACCAAATGTTTATGATTTTTCTTTTTTATCACCTTGTCCGTCATCCGGCTTAATGGTTTATGGAAAAAAAGATGAGTTAGTACCTTTAGAATTCATTAAAGACTTAGATAACAAACTAAGTGCACAAAAAGGGATAAAAGTAGAGTTTGAAACTATAGTTGAGGCAAATCATTTTTTTTCAAAAAACGAACCTGAATTAAATAAATGTTTAGATAAGTATATTAAAAAAGAAACTGCTCTTTATTAAAAATTTTGTATAATATCCCCTCCTGAAATGGCTTTTTTACATCTTGTAGTGCTTGGAAATGAAATTGGTAATTTTAAATATGATCTTATAGCTAAATACGCAAAAGCCTGTGACTCAATAAAATTCCCATCAAAATTATATTCATCGATATCCTTTATATTTATATTATTATTTACTAAATATTTTTCAATTGTTTGCATCAAAGATTTATTTTTTCTTCCACCTCCACAAAATATGTATTGATGAGGATTAACATCATTTTGTTTGTTGATTTTACTTAAACCATCAGCAATTAGATATGCAGTAAATTTTGTTAAAGTCGCACACCCATCTTCAAATGATAAACCTTTTACAAATGATGTATCGAAATCTTTTACATCCAATGATGTTTCATAAGATTTAATCTCAAAGTTATCTACTGCTTGATTAAAGATAAGATCATCAACGTCTCCAACACTTGCGTAATTTCCGTCTCTATCAAATTTTAAATCTTTATTAATTCTAACCCAGTCATCTATTAAACAATTTCCTGGACCCACATCATATGCAAAAAAGTTTATTGAATTATTTAAATCTTCTTTGATTTGAGTGATATTAGTAATACCTCCGATATTAATTATGTTTATTGGTAATTTAAGCTTAAAATTTTTTTGGATTATTTTTGAAATCAAACTATGAAATATTGGTGTAAGGGGAGCACCCTGGCCTCCGTGATTTAAATCATTTTGTCTAAAATTATTAATTACAATTTTTTTGAATAGACTAGATAAAAGTCTTCCATCTCCTAACTGCTTTGAAATTTGATTTTTTGGATCATGAAACACTGTTTGACCATGAAAACCTATTAAATCAATATCTTCATTTATATCTCTAATCACATCATTTATTAAGTGACTGTTGAATAATGTAAATTTTTTTTCTACATCATTGATTTCTTTAGAATGTGTACTTAAATCTGTAGAATTACTGATTTTATCTCTTAAAATAATTAACTGCTTGTAAAGTCCATCATCAAACTCTTTATAAGTATTATAAATACTGGAAAATTGATCATTACCATCAGATTTAATAACAGATAAGTCCACTCCATCCATCGATGTACCACTCATCAAACCAATTGAGGTGAATATCTTTTTTTTCATTATTATTTTTTTTTAAAAAAATTTGTATATTGTAGAATTATACGCTTATGAATAAATTTTTAAAAGAATTTAAAGACAGAGGCTACTTTTATCAATGTACCGATGAGAATGAGCTATCTTCTCTATTAGATAAAAAAAAGATTAAAGCCTATATTGGTTTTGATTGTACAGCTGAAAGTTTACATGTTGGTAGTCTCCTGCAAATTATGTGTTTACGAATGCTTCAAAAACATGGGCACCAACCAATTGTATTATTAGGTGGAGGAACCACAAGAATTGGTGACCCATCTGGGAAAGATAAAACACGAAAAATTTTAAGTGAAGATGAAATTGAAAAAAATTCTAAAAATATTGAAAGAATTTTAAAAAAATTTTTAAATACAAACGATAGAAATATTAAACCAATATTTGTTAATAATTACGAGTGGCTTAAAGGTTTAAATTACATATCTTTTTTGAGAGATATAGGAAAACATTTTACAATAAATAAAATGTTAACATTTGAAAGTGTAAAAACAAGGTTGGATAGAGAGCAATCTCTGAGTTACATGGAATTTAATTATATGATTTTACAAGCTTACGATTTTTTAGAACTTAACAAAAAAGAAAATTGTGCATTACAAATCGGTGGATCTGATCAATGGGGCAATATAGTGAATGGTGTAGATTTAATTAAAAGACATTCTAATCAACAAACATATGGTTTAACCACCCCTTTAATCACTTTAGCGACAGGTGCTAAAATGGGAAAAACTGAAAATGGTGCAATATGGTTAGATGAAAAACTTTTAACACCATACGATTACTGGCAATTTTGGAGAAATATAGATGATAGAGATGTGTCGAAATTCATGAAATTTTTTACAGATTTAAGTATTGATGAAATAGAGAAAATTAAAGAAAAAAATATTAATGAACAAAAAATTGTTTTAGCAAATCAAACTACTTCTATGCTTCATGGAGAGCAAGAAGCAAAAAAAAGTGAAGCAACTGCGAAAAAAACATTTTCAGAAAATTCAATTGGTTCCGCATTGCCTTCTGTTTCAATTAAAAAAAATCAATTGAATGACAAGTTAAGTATTGTTGATTTAATAATTCTTTCAAAATTAGAAAAATCTAAAAGTGAGATAAGAAGATTAATTAAAGGTAGTGGTGTTAGAATTAATAATCAAATCATCAATGATGAAAAACTAATAATTAGTGAAAAATTATTTGAAGATAATACAATCAAATTATCTTTGGGAAAAAAAAGACATATCAAAGTTGAAATAAACTAATTCTTTTTTATTTTTTCAAGAGTTCTTGTAATGAACCTAGGTGTAAGAGTTTTGACAGGATTAACAGTCGTTTTTAATTCATTTGGTGGACCTTTAATTTTAAAACTTACCCCAAAAACACCCTCTCCAACTTTCTTTCCTACTAAAATATCTCCAATAAGAGGAATTGACGATATTGTTCTATTAATTGTTGTTGCTGGTACCATCGTTCCCCTAAGACTAATTAAATCATCATCTTCAATGTACCCTTCCATCAATAAAGAAATAGCAGGGCCGATAGCATATAGTTCCTCTATTCTCATTAAATCATTCTTGTTTGAAAATTTCATTTCAAAATCTGTAAATCTTATTCCTTCACCAGTTAACAAGTCAGCTATACCTTGAAGAGATGCTAATGTTAATAATTTTGCTAAAGCTGGTACCTCCTGCACTTTAAAATTATCTATTATCAATTTTGAATTAGAAATATTGTTTTGTTTAATAGAATGAAAATCTAAATTACCTTCTTCAAAACCTTTTATAAATTTGTACCTGTTAACAAATGGCTTAGCTATATCAGAATAAAGAGTTGTAATTTTTTCATTTGAAGTGGATCTAATTGTGAAATTAATCCTCTGGTTATTAGAAAAATCTCCCTCTAAATTAGCATCAATTACCTCACTATTTTTGTAAGTCAAATATCCATCTAAATTTTTTATTTGATGATATTTATCAAGGAATGCCTCCTTTATTTTAATATCTAATTTAAAATCATTAGAAAAAATTTTTTTACTTTCTGAACCTTTATCAGTTTTTAATAAATCATTAATAATTTTAGTAGCATTAAAACTCTTAGATTCTAATAAATAATTATTATCTTTTTTTTTAATTGATAAATCATTTTTCAATAAGTCATTATCAAAATAACTTAAATCTACCCCGCTAAAAGATTTAATTTTATATTTCTTCGATAATGATAAGTTTTGAATTTTAAATTTATTATTTTTTTCTTTTACTGAGATATTCTTAAAATTAATTTCATTTGATAAAAGATTTTTAACTCCAAGAATAATTATTTTTAATTTATCATCTTGATCTTTTTTATAATTCAAAAAATTCAGATGAAACGGGTTTTTTTTGATTTCTAATGAAGTGTCAAATTTTAAGTTTTTTTTTGATTTAAAAAAATTATATTTTATATTATCGTTTTCTTTTTGGATTAATGCATTTCCGTTGCCGATAATACTTAGAAGATCTTTTTTATATTCAATTTGTATTTGGTGATCTGATAACTCAATTATCTCATTTAATTCTGGAAAAAACTGTTTCAAATTTTTTGAACTTACAACTTTAGAATTTTTTAAATTCAATAAGGAATTGATCTTAAAATCGTCTATTTTGTATTTATTATCAATTTTAAATGAAAAAGTATTTGATAAATCGAATTCGGCTGATTTTATCTTTAGATTAGAAAAATCGATATTTAATAATTTATTAATCTTTTTATTATCTAAAACTAAATTTTTACTGTTATTTTTGCCTGAAACCAAAAATTTATTTTTTTGTTTTTTGATATTTAATTCTGGAAAGGTCAAATCATAATTATCATGTGATAAATTAATATCTTTAAATTCAAATTCATTATTTCGAATAGTAAAAATAAAATTTATTTTTGATAAATCTATTTTTTTAAAAGGTTTTACTTCGCCATCTTTTACAAACCCTTTTATAATAAAATCATCTTTGATATTACCTCTTTGATCAAATTTAAGATTTATATCTGCTATCAAATATCCCTTTTTAACCAACTTTTCTAATATGAATATTTGCGGATTATCTTCAATTGATCTTACAAATGAAATTAAGTTTTTTATTTCTATAGTCCTAGTATTGATATCTAACTCAGATAAAGAAAATTTTTTATTTATGAATGTCTTTATATCAATATTAGATTTAACGCTTTCTAGTTTAATTAATTTGTTTTTATTCTTAAGATTTGCTCCAATTGTTTTTAAAACTAATTTTAATTTAAAAGGGTCTAAAATGATACTAATTTTATCTAAGTCTAATTCTAATTGATTGTTAATTTTTTTAACTTCTTTAATTATTTGATCATTGAAAGCTTTCGTTTTTATGCCAATAGTACTTAAGTAAGTAATAAAACCAAAGATTAATAATAATATGAAGATTAAAAATCTAAAAATTGTTTTTTTCATTTAATTTGATACAAAGATTTCTCTAAAAAAGCATCAATGTCACCATCTAAAACTTTATCAGGGCTTGTGCTCTCAAAGTTTGTCCTATTGTCTTTAACTAATCTGTAAGGTTGAAGCACATATGATCTAATTTGATGACCCCAACCTATTTCTGATTTTGAAGCTTCACTATTTTGATTCTCTTCATCTTTTTTTTTCATTTCAAAATCATAAAGTCTTGCTCTTAGCATATTCATACAAGTTTCTTTATTTTTGTGTTGAGATCTTTCGTTTTGACACTGTACAACTATTTTAGATGGGATATGAGTTATTCTTACAGCACTATCAGTTGTGTTTACGTGTTGTCCGCCGGCACCACTAGAACGATAAGTATCAATTCTTAAATCCTTGTCTAATATTTCAATATTCAAATTTTCATCTACGACTGGATAAACCCAAATACTTGCAAAACTAGTGTGTCTTCTTGCACCAGAGTCAAAAGGAGATATTCTTACAAGACGATGAATTCCTGACTCCTTTTTGAGCCATCCAAATACATAATCCCCCTCTATTTTAATAGTTGAGGATTTAATTCCTGCCTCTTCACCTTTGTGTTCACTCATTAAATTACATTTATAATTCTTATCATCTGACCATTTCATATACATTCTTCTTAACATATTTGCCCAATCTTGACTTTCTGTGCCACCTGCGCCGGCATGGATTTCTACATAGCAATCGAATGAGTCTGCTTCATTTGATAAAAAACATTTTATTTCATTTTTCTTAACTTTTGATCTTAATTCTTTAACACTTTCCATGACTTCTTTTTCCACGTTAAGGTTATTTTCTTCTTTAGCTAAAGAATAAAGATCATCTAAATCTTTAAGTTGAATAGCTGAGTCTTTGAATGAATTTACTAAATCTTCAAAAAGTTTTTTTTCTTTAATGGTTTTTTGAGAATCTGACTTATCTTGCCAAAAATTGGCATCAAGCATTTTTTTCTCTAGATCTTCCAGTTTTGAGTAAATTTTATTTTTTTCAAAGATACTCCTTAATTCTGTGGTTAATTTTTTCGATTTCTTTTTTAAGATCTAAATATTTATCGTCCATTAATAAAACTTTAATATATTATTTGTGTCTAATCTATTATTATCAGAATACAATATTTTTCCATTTAAAACATTTTTACTTTTGTAAGCTTCAATAATTGTATTTTTTGAGTTAAATCTAGCTTTTTCTCCAGAAAGGGGGTCAACGACCATCAATGTCATTTTTTGAGGGACTTTAAAAGGCCTTGCATCAGATTTTTTGACTGATCTTTCAATAAATTCTCTAAAAATTGGCAATGCAGCTTTTGATCCAGTTTCAAATTTACCCAATGGTTTTGGATTATCCATTCCAACATAAACACCAATCACTAAATTTGATGTGAAACCGATAAACCATGCATCAGTATTTTCATTTGTAGTTCCGGTTTTCCCAGCTAGGTTTAATTGTAAATCTTTTAATTTTTTACCAGTCCCCCTTTTAATTACTCCCTCCAAAATTGTAGTTACTTGGTATGCGGTTTGCTCAGACATTACTTGATCATAATTATCCTCTATTTTAGGGTAATCTTCACCAGTAAAGGAAATTTTATCACAATTCATGCACTTTCTATTTTCATTGTTAATTATTGTGTTTCCTTCACTATCTTGAATTCTATCAATTATAATTGGACTTATTAACTTTCCACCATTAACGAATGATGAGTATGCTGAAGTTAAATTTAAAAGAGTAGTTTCAGCTGATCCTAAAGAAATTGATAGTAATTCCTCAGGGTCATCATATATTTTTAATTTTTTAGAAAATTTTGCTACTTTCTCAACACCTAAGTTTTGAGCAATTCTTACAGTCATTAAGTTTCTTGATTTTTCAAGCCCAACTCTAAGTGTAGATGGTCCATAAAACTTTTTACCATAATTTTCAGGTTTCCATTTTTTTAAATCAACTCCTTGATCCAAAACTAAAGGTGCATCAAGCACTAAAGATGTTGGAGTATATTTATTTTCTAACGCTAAAGCGTATACAAATGGTTTAAATGCTGAACCAGGTTGTCTTAGTGCTTGAGTAGCTCTATTAAATTCACTAGATTTAAAACTAAATCCTCCACTCAAGGCTAAAACACGTCCTGTGTAAGGATCCATTACAACAATACCACCATTTATTTTTGGAAGTTGTTTTAAGCTATAGTAGTTACCTTTTACTTTCTGAACATAAATTAAGTCGCCGATTTTAAATAAATCGTCAAACTCTTTTTTAGTCCATGAAATTTCATTATAATTTATAAAACCATCTAATTTATTAAGGGTTTCAATTTTTGTTTGAAATTGGCTTATTTCTTTGATGATAGCTATTTGCCAATTAATCGAATTTTCTAAATAATATTTACTATCTACATTTTTACGCCAATTATCATTATATTTCATATTTATAATTGGTCCACGCCATCCTTTTCTTTGATCGTAAGCGACTAGACCATTTCTCAAGGACTCAGTTGCAATTTTTTGAAGTTTTAAGTTAATTGGTGTGTTAATATTGTAACCTTGTTTGTAAACTTTCTCGTAAGTAAGTTTATCTATTATATTTTTTCTAACATCTTCGATATAATATTGAGCATCCTCTAAATAAACTTTTTTCTTTTTTTTTAATTCTATATTTTGATTTTTATAATCATTATATTTCTCAAGATTTAAAAATCCATTTTGATACAAATTTTTTAAAACTAAATCTCTCCTAAATTTTGCTAAATCAATATTACTATAAGGATTGTATTTGCTGGGCGCTTTTGGTAAAGCAGCTAATAATGCTGCTTCAGCATAATTAAGTTGTTTAATTGATTTGTCAAAATATTCTAAACTTGCAGCAGCCACACCATAAGCTCCACTGCCTAAATATATTTGATTAAGATATAATTCTAATATTCTCTCTTTATTTAAAGCTCTCTCTATTCTAAAAGCTAGAATTGCCTCTTTAATTTTTCGATTAATACTTACTTCATTAGTTAATAAAAAATTTTTTGCAACCTGTTGAGTAATGGTAGAAGCTCCTTCAAGTCTTTTTGAAGTCGTGATATTTTTTATATTATTCAATATTGCTCGCAAAACACCTTTTGCATCAACACCAGGATGAGTAAAAAAGTTTTTATCCTCAGCTGATAAAAAAGCATTAATCACATTTAATGGAATAGCGCTATAAGGAACAAAAATCCTTTTTTCTTTTGAAAAATCGGCAACCAAATCTCCATTTCCTGAATACATTTTACTAGATACAGGAGGCTTATAATTTTTAAGAAATTTATAATCTGGGATATTGTTAGAAAAAGTCCATAAAATGCCAAAAACGATAATAACCGTAGATAAGAAAATGCTTAAAAATATAACTAAAATATTTTTGAACAACTTTGTCATTTTGATTTAATTATATATAGGAATTTGTTAAAGATAAGGCATTTTTAATAAACAAAATTTTTTAAATTAGTACTAAATGAAACAATTAAGCTTAAAATTATGGAAAAAAATTTATATATTGATGCTTCGCATCCTAATGAAACTAGAGTTGTTCTTAAATCAAAAGATAATATTGAGGACTATGAATATGAGGGTTCAAAAAGTAACCTCATAAAAAACAATATTTATCTGGGTAAAGTAAGTAGAATTGAACCATCCTTACAAGCGGCCTTTATTGATTTTGGAAGAGAGCGTCATGGTTTCTTATCTTTTAATGATATTCAATCAGACTACTATCAAATACCACAAAGTGACCTTGAAAAAATTAAACAAGAGGAAGAAAAATTAAGAGAAGAATTATCAAAAAAGGTTGAGGAAAAAGATGAGGAAAATTTAGCAGAAGGTAAGCTAGAAGTCGATGATCCTATAGAAATAAAAAAGAGAGAAAATGAAGAAAAAGAAAAAGACACTGATGATAGAGAGAAAAAAATCAAAAATAGAAATAAATTTAAAAGGTACAAAATTCAAGAGGTAATAAAACCTAACCAGGTCATACTAGTCCAAGTTATTAAAGACGAAAGAGGTCAAAAAGGTGCTGCGCTTAGCACCTTTATCTCTATTGCTGGAAAATATATTGTTCTAATGCCGAATACACCTAAGGGAGGTGGCATATCCAGAAAAATTTTCAATCCAGCAGAGAGAAAAAAAATAAGATCAATTTTAAACGAAATTGAAATACCCAAAGAGATGGGATTGATTGTAAGAACTGCAGGTAGCAATAAAACTAAAAATGAAATTAATCATGATTTAGAAACCCTAGTCAAATCTTGGAACCAAATTAAAAACAATGCAATTAATGCAATTGCACCTTCATTAATTCATCAGGAAAGCGAGATAATAAATAGAACTTTAAGAGACATGTACGATGAAAACACAAAAAGTATCTTAATAGAGGGAAATGAGGGATACAAAAAGGCACAGAATTTCATGAAGATGCTTATGCCTTCACATGTAAAAAAAATTAAAAAGTATAGGGGAAAGACTCCACTATTCTTTGAGGAGGGTATAGAGCAAAAATTAAATCAAATATTTGATACTGAAATAAAATTAAGTTCTGGTGGTTATTTAGTAATAAATCCAACAGAGGCTTTGGTTTCGATTGATATTAACTCAGGAAGTTCAATTAAACAAAAAAATGTTGAAAGTACAGCTTTAGATACGAATTTAGAAGCAGCAGAAGAGATTGCGAGGCAAATTAAAATTAGAGATCTGTCAGGACTAATTATTATCGACTTTATAGATATGTTGAGTTATGGGAATAGAAAAACTGTTGAAAGAAGACTTAAAGAGAAATGTAGATCTGATAGAGCAAGAATTCAAATTGGAAGAATAAGTAATTTTGGATTGTTAGAGATGTCAAGGCAAAGACTCAGGGAAAGTGCTGTAAAATGGAAAGTTGCACTAACAGATGAGTCGTTTGCTCAAAAGATATTAAAGTTAGTTGAACTGAAAGCAGTTTTAAATAAAGCTAAATTTGTAGAGTTAAAAGTATGTGATAAAATTTCAGAATTTTTAAAAAAAAACTTTATTCAGGACTTAACTTATTTTGAAAAAAAAAATAAAATGAAGATAGATATAATTTCCGACAACAATTTGATTATTCCAGAATATATTATTGATATAAAGAATAAATCAAAAAAAACAATTGAACTAATAGAATATTTTGAAAAACTAAAAAATCTGGATGATTTAATTAAAGATAAAAAAATAACCGATGTAAAAAAAAGAAAAAAAACTTTTAGGAAAAAGAAGTTTTATAAAAAAATTAAATAATTCCTTTTTTTGGGGATGAAGCACTTCCCATCACTTTTTTTTCAATTCTTCCAGATAAATAAGATTGTCTCCCAGCAATAACAGCATTTCTAAATGCCTTTGCCATTTCAAATGGTTTTTTTGCTTTTGCGATTGCTGTATTAACTAGGACACCATCACAACCCAATTCCATTGCAATAGTTGCGTCTGATGCTTGCCCTAATCCAGCATCTATTATCAAAGGTAATTTTGTTTGATTTCTTATTATTTGAATATTAATTTTATTTAGAATACCTAAACCAGATCCAATTGGTGCTGCTAGTGGCATGATGGCTGCGGCTCCAACATTTTCCAGTCTTTTCGCCATTAGTGGGTCATCATTGCAGTAAACCATTACCTTAAAACCCTCTTTTGTTAAAATTTCTGTCGATCTAAGAGTTTCTATCATTTCTGGAAAAAGATTGCTTTTGTCACCCAAAACCTCAAGCTTTACCAATTTCCATCCTCCTATTTCTCTTGCCAGTCTTAGAGTTCTTAACGCCTCATATGAATTAAAACATCCAGCTGTATTTGGTAAATAAGTTATTTTTTTCGGGTCTAAATAATCCATCAATAAAGGTTTCTTTTTGTTAGTAATATTTACTCTTCTAACAGCAACAGTAACAATATCAGCTCCAGATATCTTTATTGCTCTAGCACATTCAGTCATACTTTTATATTTACCGGTACCAACAATTAATCTTGAATTAAATTTTTTTTTTGAGATTATAAATTTATCTTTTTTCAGAACTAACCACCTCCTATAAAGTGAACAATTTCGATTTTATCATTAATTTTTAAATTAATTTTATTAAGTTTTTTTTTATCTACTATTTCTCTATTTAACTCAATGGCGACTTTTTTCAAAGGGACATTTAGATTTTTTATTAAGTCAGATAATTTAGTTTTATCGTCAATTTTAATTATTTTGTCGTTTATTTTTATTTTTATTTTTTTTTTCATCGTATATATATGTTAAATGAATAATAAGATAATTATAATTAATGGTCCAAATCTTAATCTATTAGGTGAAAGAGAACAATCACAATATGGATCCACTACATTTGAAGAACTAAAAGAAATTTGTTTGAATAAGTCGAAAGAACTTGATTTGACAATCGATTTTTCTCAATCAAATATTGAGGGTGAAATAGTTAGTTTGATACAAAACTCGAGGAAAAATTTTGATGGAATGATTATTAATGCTGCAGCTTTCACACACACTTCTGTAGCAATTAGAGATGCATTAAGTGTCTTTAAAAAACCAATCATTGAATTGCATATTTCTAATATATATAAACGTGAGGAATTTAGACATAAATCTTTGATAAGTGATGTGGTTACAGGAGGTATATTTGGGTTAGGTGCTGATGGTTATATTTTAGCCATAATTTCAATGCAAAAGCTTTTAAAAAAATGAAAATTAATAAAAAGATCATTAAAGAATTAAGCGACTACTTAGAAGAATTTAATCTTACCGAATTAGAATACACTGAAAAAGACACAAAGGTTAAAGTTTCTAAAAATAATTTTTCAATAAATAGCCAAAATATTCCAAGTCCTAAAAATGACACAAGCAATTCAAATATTGATTCATCAGAAAAAATTAAAACAGGAATAGAAGTTAAATCACCAATTATAGGGACAGCCTATCATGCACCTGAACCAGGTGCGAAAAAATTCGTTGAAATTGGTAAAAAGATAAAAAAAGGTGATACAGTAATGATTGTAGAAGCAATGAAAACTATGAACCATGTACCATCCACAGCAGATGGAATTGTAAAAAAAATCTGTGTAGAAGATGGTCAACCTGTTGAATTTGGACAAAATTTGTTAATTCTTGATTAATGTTTAAAAAAATTTTGATAGCTAATCGTGGAGAGATTGCGGTTAGAATAATAAGAGCCTGTAAAGAATGGGGGATTTCAACTGTAGCTGTTCATTCAGATGTTGATAAAGAGAGTATGCATGTAAGAATGGCAGATGAAAGTGTCTGTATAGGTTCTTACCAACCAGCAAATAGTTATTTAAATATCCCAGCTCTATTGTCTGCAATTGAAATTACGAATTCAGAAGCTGTACATCCTGGTTATGGTTTTCTGTCAGAAAATGCTAATTTTGTGAAAGCGCTTGAGGATAATAATATTAAATTTATAGGTGCATCTTCAAAATTAATAGAAATGATGGGTGACAAGATACAGGCAAAAAAAATTGCTAAAGAAAATGGTTTACCTGTCATTGAGGGGTCAGAAGGTGGAGTTAAAGATGTTAAAGAAGCTAAAGAATTATGTAAAAAAATTGGTTTTCCGGTTCTAATTAAAGCTTCAGGTGGCGGTGGTGGAAAAGGTATGAAAATCGTTAATGAAGAGAGTGAATTTGAATCTTTGTTTTCAACTGCAAAATCTGAAGCTCAAAAATATTTTGGTAATGATAAAGTTTACATAGAAAAATTTTTTCAAAATCCTAGACATATTGAGGTTCAAATTTTAGCTGGAAAAAATAGAACTGTTCATCTTCATGAAAGAGATTGCTCTGTTCAAAGAAGACATCAAAAATTAATTGAGGAAACGCCTAGTCCTGTTTTAACAGATGAGATAAGAAAAGATCTTTTTGAAAAAACTGTAAATATGGTATCGAAAATTGGTTACGTGGGCGCTGGTACCGTTGAATTCATTTATGAGAATGGAAAATTTTATTTTCTTGAAATGAATACAAGAGTTCAAGTTGAACATCCAGTTACTGAAATGGTAACTGGCATTGATATTATTAAAGAACAAATTTGGATAGCATTTTCAGGGGAAACTGCTTTAAACCAAAGTGATGTAAATCCAAGAGGGCATGCTATAGAATGTAGAATAAATGCTGAGGATGCTAGTAAAAATTTCCAACCATCACCAGGATTAATTGGCATGTGTCACCAACCTTCAGGTTTCAGAACTAGAGTCGATGGTGCAATATATCAAGGATGTAAAGTGACACCTTATTATGATAGCATGATTTGTAAATTAATTTGTCACGGTAGAAATAGATTAGAGGCGATTCAAAGAATGAATAGATCTTTAGATGAGTTTGTAATAGAGGGCATTACAACAACGATTCCATTACATAAAAAATTGCTTAATCATAAGAAATTTATCGACTCTGATTTCAATGTCAGTTGGTTAGATAAAGATAAAATACTTTAATAGCAACCAACAAGCCAAATATCATAAACTGGATGATCAAAGGGTGCTATGGAAGGGCTTGATGAAAACATCCATCCATTAAAGACAAAAACATTATTTCTATCTTTTTTTGTTAAATCTCTCACTTGAATATAAGCTTTTACTTCAGGGTTATCATCAAATTTAGAGTCTGTACATTTTATACTTTTAATTGATAAATCTTTATAAATAAACTCCTTATCATTTACTAATTTTATCAACTCATTTTTAGAACTAATTTTATCCAATATCTTTAAATCAGTATTACTTCCGTCTTGATTAATTTCAGCGTTGATCTTAAATGTTACTAATATAGTAAATAAATATATAAATAAAAATAGGTTTAAGTTATTTCCAACTTTTATATTTTTTTTCTGTCGCATCTTTCTTGTTCTTATTTGGATAATAGGCTGTGTCAGTGCCGGTCAAATTTGGCTGGTGGGGTTTTTGCCAATCATATTTTTCTAATTGATGAATATTTTCAATCTTGTTTGGCATAAAATGAATCCAAGAATACCATTCAACTGGGATTTTTGATGCATCAATTTCGTTTGCATAAATAACCCATCTTTTTCCTTTCTTGCTTTGGTAGTATTTATTTCCATGCTCATCTGATCCAATGAATTTACCAGATAATATAGTTTTGATTCTAGTGCCGAATGTATCACGATTCCACCAAGTGAAAATTTTTTTTAAAGAAGTCAACATACAAGATTTTATAATTTCAATTTCAAATTGTATAAATTAAATTAGACTAAAATATGTAAATGTATATAAGTAAAAAGACTCAAATTTCAAATTTAATTTAAGGATTATTAAATATGGCAAAATATCTTGTAGAAACTTATTATACATGCACTTTTAAAGTAAATCATTATTTAGATGACATTAATGAGACAGAACTTAAGAATCTCGAAAAAAGAGATGACGGAAAATTTGAGGTTCTGGACGTAAAATTAGATAACAGAAAAACAAAGAGTCTTGATCACAATAACAAAAGAGATGACCAAAATAAAAAAATTGATTTAGTTCAAACTCAGAATAAAAGCAAAACTAAAGGTGTTGAGAAAATTGTTAGCCAATCTTTTTCAAAATCGGATAAATCTGGGAAAAGATTTAGCATGCCTGATAGAAGAAAGGGATATATTCAAAAAGCAACAATTGGTGACCATAAAGTTTATTTACACACAGGTGAATACGAGGATGGTAAGATTGGCGAAATCTTTATCGATACTAGTAAAGAAGGTGAGCTAGTAAAAGCTTTAATGAATAATTTTGCAATTGCCGTATCGCTCGGCCTCCAATATGGAGTTCCCTTAGACGAGTTTGTCAGCGCTTTTATAGGCACTAAATTTGAACCTTCAGGTAAAGTGAATGGTAATGACAGAATTTTAAGTGCCTCTTCAATTCTTGATTATATATTTAGAGAACTTGCAATATCCTATCTTAACAGAGAGGATTTAGCTCACACTCCTTCAATAGGTAATTTAGATACTTTATCATCAGATGAAAAAAGGTCTGATGAGCAAAATCAGTTACTGAAAATAGTAAAAGATATAACAAGCAAAGGATTTGTTAGAAATAATTACAAAAAAAACCTGGTAGATTTATCTGATGTTAAAATAAATCTAAAAGGAAAAAAATAATTATTTTTTATTTTTTATGGATAAGTTTAACTCCTTCAATTGATTTTCACTTACATTAGAAGGTGCATTCATCATCAAGTCTTGCGCATTTTGATTCATTGGAAACATTGTAACTTCTCGAATATTTTTTTCATTTGCTAACAACATAATTATTCTGTCAATACCAGGAGCAATTCCACCATGTGGGGGGGCACCATAACTTAGTGCATTTATCATGCCGCTGAATTTTTGGTCAACATCAGATTTTGAATAACCTGCGATATCAAATAATTTATACATAAGATCTGGAATATGATTTCTTATTGCACCTGATGATAACTCTATACCATTACAAACAATATCATATTGATATGCCAGGATTTCCAATGGTTTTTCAAAGTCAATTTTGTTGATATCTCCTTGTGGCATTGAAAAAGGATTATGACTAAATCTAATTTTGTTAGATTGTTTGTCTATTTCATACATTGGATAATCTACAATCCAGCAGAATGCAAAAACATTCTCATCAACTAAACCTAAATCTTTTCCAATTTTATCTCTGGCTAAGGACGTAATCTTTTCAACTTCTTCTTGTTTGCCACAAGCAAGAAAAATACTGTCCCCTACTTCTGCTTTAGTTTTTACCATTATTTCGATCAAAGAGTCTTGTGAGAAAAATTTACCTACTGGACCTCTCGCTGAAATTTTTTTTTCTTTTTCAATAGTAAAGTAAGCAAGACCCGAAGCACCTTGTTCTTTGGCCCATTTATCAATATTATCAAAAAAACTTCGAGGTTTGTCTTTTGTATTTTTTGTGACGATACATCTTACTTTAGATCCAGATCTAACTAGTTTTTTAAAAATTTCAAATGAAACATCTTCTCTTAAAAAAATTTCAGTAATATCATTTATAATTAGTGGATTTCTTAAATCTGGTTTATCTGTTCCATACTTTAACATTGCTTCTTTGAAAGAAATTCTTGGAAATTGATTAAATAATAATTTCTTACTTGAAAATTTTTTGAAAGTAATTACAAATAGCTTTTCCACTACATTGAATACATCTTCTTGCTCGACAAAAGACATTTCCAAATCAAGTTGGTAGAATTCACCAGGGCTTCTATCAGCTCTTGCATCTTCGTCTCTAAAGCAAGGAGCAATCTGAAAATATCTATCAAAACCAGAAACCATTACTAATTGTTTAAATTGTTGAGGTGCTTGTGGAAGCGCATAAAATTTTCCAGGATTTAGTCTACTTGGTACTAAAAAATCTCTTGCTCCCTCTGGACTTGAAGATGTTAAAATTGGTGTTTGAAACTCTAAAAATCCAAATTTAATCATCTCGTTTCTAATAAATGAAATTACTTTTGATCTTAATATAATATTTTCATGAATTTTTTTTCTTCTTAAATCTAAAAAACGATACTTCAGTCTTATTTCCTCTGCATAATCGCTATCAGTAAAAACTGGTAAAGGAAGTTCCTTGCACTCACCAAGAACTTGAAAATTATTAATTACTACCTCAATTTCTCCAGTTTCAATATCCTTATTTATTGTTTCCTTAGATCTTTCAACTACTTTTCCATCAATTTTAATTACGGTCTCTAATTGTGTTTTTTCCAATTTTTTAAAATTAGAATTTTCTTTGTCTATCGTACACTGTGTTATTCCATAATTATCCCTTAAATCTATGAACAAAAGATTACCGTGGTCCCTTTTTTTGTTTATCCAGCCTGAAAGAATTACATTATCTCCAACTTTTTCTTTTCTTAACTCATTACATTTATTTGTTCTAAATTTGTTCAATTATTCTCCTAAGACTTTTTTTATAATTTTAAAATCAATTGATTTTTTTTTTTTTAAACTTAGTAGATCGATCTTATATATGAAATCATATATTTTACTATATGATCTCTCAATTCTTTTTATAATAAACTCAATGAATTTATCATCGAGAGAGATTTGCCGATCTGATAAATTTTTTAATATAATTGCAAACATCAACTCATCATCTGGTTTTTCAATATTTAATAAAATAAAATTTTTCGCTCTGGACTTTAAATCTTTTAAATCAAAAGAGATATTAACTATTGGTTTTACAGATGTGATAATGATAAATTTATTATCTTGTTCTATTAAATTAAAAAGACTGTAGAGTAATTTTTCATCAACATCTGGGGACAAATTTTCAATTATAATATTTTCATAAACCTTTATTTTTTTTAGATCGTCGTTTTGTAGAGATTTACCTTCTAACTTGACGCCTTTGTTTTTTTGTAAAAAAATATTCATTAAATGTGTTTTTCCAGAAAACTTTTCTCCTGTTACGTTTACAAAATTTCTCTCCCATTTTGGCCATGCGTTCAAAAAATCAAAAACGTGTTTATTGCTTTTAGAAAGATAATAATCATCGTTTTTAAAATTTTTGTCATAATCAAACTTGATTATTGTTTGGTCTAAGTCTGTCATTCAATTATCCATACTTTTTTTTGCGTATTTAAATTATATTTTTTATTTTTCATTATATTAATAAAATTTTGGACTGTTCCATTAAATAAAACTTCATAAAAGATGAATTCTTTATCAAATTTTTGTATAGAATAGTTACTTATTAGATCTATTTCATTTAAAAATAACTCAAAATTATTTGACTTTTTCAAATCGCTGTTTTTAATCTTAATTGATATAGGAACCTTTATTGAAGTATTTATTTCATTTAATTTTTTCCAAGTATCCTCAAATAAGTTTTTTAAATTATCGATTAAGAAATTTAAATCTTTTTCATTATCTATATTTATGTTTTTAAAAGTATCATTTTTTATTATCTCATTTTTATCATTATAAATTTTTGTTAAAATTCTCACTTCGTTATTACCTTTAAAAATTAAAGACACAATAGAATTTTTTAAAAAATACTTTTTTGTAATTTCCTTAAAATCGTAAGTTTCGATTGTATCTAATTTTTTTTTAATTAGATTAAAATCCTCTAGATCTTCTGTTGGAAGTAAATAGTTAATTAATTGATATTTTTTATTTGATTTATTCCAATTGACATAAATTGTATTGTTTGAAAAAATTGAAATATTATTACCATTTTCATTTATTATAATTGGAATGAATAAAAATTGCTCCTTGAGAATTCGAGATGGAAAAATATTATTTTTTTCTAGGTATCTAAAAATTTTTTTTTTATTAAATGAGACACCTAAGTTTAAATAATATTTTTGATCTATAAACTTTTCTTCTTTAATCGAAAATGTTTCAATCATGCTTTTGATTTCATTTAACCTAATATTATCAACTTTTTTGAAATCTGAAGATTTGATTAAAGAATAGGCTAACTCAAGAAAAGCTTTCTTAAATCCTAAATCAATTACTTTATTTTTATCAAAATTAATTTCAAATGGCTGAGCAATTTCGATATCATTGATTTCAAAAGATTTAGCTTTAACTATTTCTGTGGAAAAAAAAAATATTATTAAAGCTAGACTAGAAAAAAAAATATATAAACGTTTGATATAATACATACTTAAATTTAAAACATATATTAATGAATAAAAATCTCTTTACCTATAAAAAAAGTGGGGTCAATATTAGTGCAGCGAATAAATTTGTAAGTTTCATATCTAATATCTCATCAAAAAAAAGAGGCAATAAAAAGAATACTAATATTGGTGGTTTTGGTTCTGTCTCAAATTTACCCAAAGGGATAAAAAATCCAAAAATAGTGGCTTGTACTGATGGTGTGGGAACCAAAATTGAAGTCGCAAATTTACTAAATAAATACGACACTATAGGAATAGATCTTGTTGCTATGAGTGTAAATGATTTAATTGTACAAGGAGCAAAGCCTTTATTTTTTTTAGATTACATTTCAATTAATAAAATTGATTTAAAAAAAATGAAGTCAATAATTCGTGGGATAATTAAAGGATGTGATATTTCACAATGTAGTTTAGTTGGTGGTGAGACTGCTGAAATGCCAGATACTTATGAAAAGGGTAAATTTGATATAGCTGGTTTCGCAGTTGGAATTACAAATAAAAAAAAAATACTTAATAAAAATAAAATTAAAAAAGGAGATTTAATTTTAGCAGTACCATCTAGCGGCTTACATTCTAATGGTTTTTCATTAATTAGATACTTATTAAAAAAAAAGAAAATTAATATTAAAAGAGATCTTTTTCTCAAAAAAGAATTAATTAAACCCACAAAAATTTATGTTAAAGAAGTTTTGAATCTTGTAAATAGAAATTTATTAAATGGATGTGCTAATATTACTGGTGGTGGATTAGCAGATAATATAAGCAGAATCGTTCCAAATAATTTATGTGCAGATATAGATTTGAGAAAAATAAAACCTCTTAAAATTTTTAGTTGGCTTAAAAAAAAAAATATTACTGATAAAGAAATGCTAAAAACTTTTAATTGTGGAGTTGGTTTTTGTTTAATAATCAATCCTAAAAATATCAAAAAAATTAATAGGTATTTTTTAAATGAGTATAAACCTTATGTCATTGGAAAAATTGCCAATGGTAAAAATAAAATAGATCTTAATGGTAAAGTTAATTGGTCACAAGAAAGTTAAAACTGCTGTATTTATTTCTGGTGCAGGAAGCAATCTAAAATCTCTAATAAAATTTTCTAAAACAAAAAAATCCCCCATATCTGTTAGTTTAATTATTTCAAACAACCCAAAAGCCAAAGGTTTAAAACATGGGAAAAGAAATAAGATAAAAAGTAGAGTCTTTAATTTTAGGAAAAAATATAAAATTGAAAATCAAATACTTGCAGTTTTAAAAGATTGTGACATTAAAATGATCTGTTTAGCAGGGTTTATGAAAATTTTATCTAGCAATTTTATCACTAAATTTAAAGGTAGAATTTTAAATATTCATCCTTCACTACTTCCAAGGTATAAAGGTTTAAACACGCACAAAAGAGCTTTAGATAATAATGAAAAATATTCAGGGTGTACTGTTCACTTTGTAAATTCGAAATTAGATTCTGGAAAAATTATTTTACAAAAAAAAGTAAAAATTTTAAAAAATGAAACAAAAAATTCTTTAGCCAAGAAAATACTAGCTATAGAACATGAACTTTATCCTAAAGCTATTTTAAAGGTTTTTAATCTTTGAAAAAAAAATCAATCTCTATTTTTGCATTATCAACGCTATCAGATCCATGTACGGAATTTTTATCTATTGAAATTCCATATTTTTTCCTAATAGTTCCATCATGTGCATCTTTAGGATTCGTTGCTCCCATAAGCTCTCTATTTTCTTTAACGGCATTCGCTTTTTGAAGGATCATAACAATTATTGGACCCGATGAAAGATAACCACATAAATCATTATAAAAAGGTTTAGTTTCATGTACTTTATAAAATTTTTCTGCTTCCGATTTTTCAATTTGAATTTTTTTTTCTTTAATGATTTGAAAACCATTATTTTTGAATATTTCTTTAATTTCACCTTCAAGATTTCTTTCTACAGCATCTGGTTTAACAATAGATAAAGTCTTTTCCATATTACTCATAATAATCTTCTATTAGTTTGTTTAATAATCTAACTCCATAACCTGTTGCACCACCCGAGTTTAAGGCTCCTCCATATTTAGAAAATGCCATTCCAGCAATATCTAAATGTGCCCAAGGTGTTTTGTTTAAAATAAATCTTTGTAAAAACTGTGCTGCAGTAGTGGAGCCAGCACCACCAACATAATTAATATTTTGCATATCTGCATTTTTCGAGTCTATCAATTTATCATAATTTTTGTTCAAAGGCATTCTCCAAACTTTTTCTTCAACACGTTCCCCTGATTGAGACAATTGGTCAGATAATTTATCATCGTTAGAAAATAAACCTGCATACTCAGAGCCCAATGAAACAATTATTGCTCCAGTCAAAGTTGCTAAGTCCACTATGAATTTAGGCTTAAACTTTTCTTCTGTAAAAGTCAGAGCATCGGCAAGTACCAATCTTCCTTCAGCATCAGTATTTAAAACTTCAACTGTTTTTCCGCTATACGATTTTAAAATATCCCCTGGCCTAAGAGCATTACCTCCTGGCATGTTTTCAACAAGACCAACTACACCAACTGCATTAATTTTTGCTTTTCTCATTGCA
>CABZPB010000004.1 GCA_902527485.1 uncultured Pelagibacteraceae bacterium | reverse complement strand
GATTATAGACACGAAGAATGGAAAGTTGATGTTACAGTTGGTGGATCTCAAAAAGGATTATTATTACCTCCAGGACTTTCCTTTAATGCAATAAGTTCAAAAGCGTTAAAAGCTTATCAAGTTTCTGATTTACCAAAATCATATTGGGATTGGAAACCAATGATAGAAAATAATAAAAAAGGCTATTTTCCATATACACCAGCAACAAATTTATTGTATGGATTAGATGAAGCAATTAGCATGTTGACTGAAGAAGGTTTAGAAAACGTATTTACTAGACATAAAAGATTTGCAGAAGCTACTAGAGTTGCCGTTAAAGCTTGGGGATTAGAAATACTTTGTAAAAATCCAGAGGAATATTCAGACTCACTAACAGCAGTAATGGTTCCAGATGGACATGATGCGGATTCATTGAGAAAAATAATTTTAGATCATTACAACATGTCTTTAGGAACAGGTTTAGCAAAAGTTGCTGGTAAAATTTTTAGAATTGGGCATTTAGGTGATTTTAATGAATTAATGTTAGCGGGAACTTTAGCTGGTGTTGAAATGGGATTAATGAAATCGAAGATACCATATAAAAAAGGTGGAATACTTAAAGCTTTAGATTATCTTTGTTAACTTACAAAAAAATATTAATAAAAAATAATTTTTAAGCCATTTTTTCATTAGTAATAGAACTTGACGTTATTTTCCCAAAAGATATAAATCACTTTATTTTGGTTTAGGGCGGTTAGCTCAGTTGGTAGAGCATCTCGTTTACACCGAGGGGGTCAGTCGTTAATTCCCCTTGTTAATCCTACTGTTTTAAATTTACAACCTTGTTCGATCACTCTCAGGTCACTTTCGGTCACAAAAACGAAAGGAAAATAACAATGGCTACAATAAGAAAACATAGAAACAAATGGCAATCAATTATCCGAGTGCAGGGACACCCTTTAATCTCAAAAGTATTTGTAAGTAAGACTGATGCAAATCGTTGGGCAAATCTTACAGAGGTTAAGTTAAGACGAGAAGATGCAGGGATAATTAAAATAAAATATCCTAAGTTTGAAGACTTGGCTCGTAGATATATCGAGGAAATATCTGTGCTTAAAAAAAGTTACAGAGATGAGAGATCTAAGATATTACAGTTTATCCAAGAAGCGTGGGCAGTTTACCCAATTAATCGGATAATGCCTCATCACATAAATAAATGGAAAGATGAAACATTGAAGACCTTGTCAGGTGGATCAGTGAATAGAAAACTTGATGTTATCTCTACAATGTTCACTACATTTAAAAGAGAGTGGGGCTATCCTGTAGATAATCCAGTTCTACAAATCAGAAGACCTAAGAAAGCAGAACCTAGAGATAGAAGATTATCAGATGCAGAAATTAAGAAACTGTTATTTGGTAATCGTACTAGTCCAATAATGAGGTCTATAATTCAGATATCTTTAGAAACTGGAATGAGGTTAAGTGAAATCCTTAGAGCAAATCATGAATTTATTGAGGGTCATACTCTTAAAATTCCTGTGGCTAAAACAAAACCTAGAGTAATACCTCTTACTAATAAAGCTCTTAAATTATTAAAAGAGGCGGAGCTCCCATTTAAAATAAGTAAATGGCAAGTATCAAAACAGTTCAGAAAATTGTCTATTGGTTATGGAATAAAAGGTGCTGTGTTTCATGATTGTCGTAGAAATGCTCTTACTGATTTTATGAGAAAGCATGGATTAAATGTTCCTGAAACAATGAAGATTGCAGGACATACAGACCCTAGAATGTTACTAAGAATTTATAATAATCTAGAAGCTCATCATGTTGCGAAAAAGTTAAATTCGTAACTATCCTATAGTTTAAAGGTTACCTCGAGTGCATACCTAATTCGAGGTAACTATTCCAAATTAGCATTAGTTGTAAACTGTAAAATTCTATACAACAGTAACAGACGAAAGACATAACTGGGTAGGTAGTCCCTAAAATCCACTAACGAAAACAATGAAAAGGAAACTATTAATGTTATGTCTAAAGTTACAAATGTCGTATCTGACTTAAAAAAGATAATTAAAATCCAAGAAAAAATAATCAAAGCTAAGGAAAACGAATTCCAAATGGTGCATAAATTATTCGTGCATTACCTCGATTTATCTATTGAGGGTTGGCATTGGTATGGTCAATATTGGATTAAAAACAAGAAACTCAACAAAGAAATTAAGGAGTTGAAAGGGGGAGCTGATGAGTAATTTTAATGACGGAGCTCCTAGAACACCTAAAGAATGGCAGGATTTAGGTTACTGTGTAATCCCCTGTAATACAGAAGGTGTTCCTACTCTTAAAGGTTGGAAAGAAAAATTTTTAACAATTCCAGAAGATTTTAAATCAAGAGTATACGGACTAAGGTTAGATAACATTGTTGATCTAGATATTGACAATTATGTAATGCAGAAGTTTTTGGGTGATGTTATTTGTGGTGCTAAGTTTGGAAGAAAATCTAATCCGCTAAGTCATTTATTATTTGAAGGTGTAACAGAATATGAAGAGATTATTGTTCCTGCTGCCTTTGAAAAATATTTTAAAAACTTTGCACATGGTCGTAGGTTGTTAGATATTAGACACGGCAATGATCATTTTACTTATGTCCCTGGTGGATTTAGACCTCATAAAAAAAATGCAGGAGCTGAGGTTTTAACTTGGTTACATTTTTCTGGTTTTCAAAAGTATGACACTCGAACAAATGCTTTGATGAAAGAAATTTGTTTGAAGTGTGCATTGTCAGTTATGTTTCCGTCTTTAGGTCAGATAGATAATTATGTTACATCTATTGCAGGTATTTTAGCAAAACATACAGATTGGTCAGATGAGAAGATTAACACCTTTTGCTTTGATTTAGCCTTTAAATCAGGCTCAGATAACCCAGGAAGGTATGCAACCAAAGGAACCGCTGCAAGGAATGATAAAACTAAAAGTTTTGGAATTCCTAAACTTGCAGAAGTTTTAGAAGTTACTCCAAGTGATATTTCAAAACTGTTTGCTTGGGTTGGTGTAAAAGATGCTTCATCAATGTTCACTGACTTAATTGTCTATAGTACAGAACCAAAACAATGGCGTTTAAAATTTAAAGATCACTGGATTGATATATGGGATACTTCAATACTACTGTCATATACCAAAATGAAAATTTTAATTTTAGAAAATTGTATGGTTGAACCACCTGAAATAACGCCAAAAGATTGGAAAGTTATAAGAACACAGTTGTTAGCAAATGTAAAAAAAGAAGAAGCTCCACCTGAGAGCTCTTATTATGGAATGATTAAAGGAATGATTGCTTTGTTCCTAATAAGAAAAAGAGATAATCAAAATGATGACTATGATGATAGGAGATTTAACTTACTAGATAATTTGGGAGCTTGTTTTCATGAAGGTTATTGGTGGGTTAAAACTGAATCTGTAATTAATCATTTAAAACATAATCATCAATCTATTGATGTTCGAAAAGTAGCTCATTTATTTAGATCAGAGTTTAAGGCAGAGCATACTAAGATAACCATAGCGAAAAAAGAGATTAGGTGTTGGAAGATACCCCGGGATGCTGTTGAGGGTTCAAGAGCCAATAACATTGGAACAAAGGAACAATTTTATGAAGCTCATGATGAGTACATGAAGAAAAAAGAAGAGAAACTGGGTCACCCTGTTTATGCAAAAAAAGATAACTATTAATAGAATAAAAAAAACAAAGACAGACAGACACCTAAAAATCGATCTACGATTTTAATAATTTAATGTTCTATTAATACTAGGATATAAGATTAGCACATTAATAATAAACTTTTCGTTTACCGGTGGGGGGTCGGGAGCTCCCCACTGAAAAAGTTTTTAGGGTGACTGACTGAACGGTATAATTGAGGTTGTAACCTACAGTACACCTTGAAAATAACTTAAACGATTGGTTTTGTTGATTTTTTAAAAAATAATTCGAGGTAACTCATGGCTTACACTTACGACAATGAAAACAATCTTATAGAGATGATAGATAAATATGATGACCCTGTTCCAAGTTCCTTGCTGCAGGAACCAAAGACCAAGAAATCTTTAAACCCAAGAGAGTACAAACAAATGATGAATTACTTAACAAGACCTAAAAACAGTAAAAGAGAGTTCCTAAAAGACTCCATAGAGCCACAGAGAGTGCCCTTGAAGAAAAATTCCGGTAGTAAGGTACCCCCTAAATTTGCAAAGTCAGAAGAAGATATAAAAGAAGAATTTGAAACATTTGAAATACCAATGATCATGAAAGATTATGAAAAGTTTCTTTTAGACAATCCTGGTAAATCTTTTAGAGATTTTTTAAGAGATCAAAAATTAATAAATGAAAAACAAAAAAAACAATTAGAAGATATTATACTTAGTGGAGCTCTTGCTAAAATAGAAGATCGAATGTCTGGGATTATGCAGAACCTTGCAAGAGGTGGAATTATTCGTGATCCGAGTTTCACTTATTATAATTCTGGAGGTAAAGTTAAAAGACCACCACCAATAAAAAAATTAAATTTGTCAGATTATTTTAAATTTGGAATGACTATTGCAGAGCTAACAGATAAAGAAAGAGAGCTTGTAAATTCATTATTAAAAAAATCTTTTCAAAAAAGTTCTACTGATAACTAAAGGTGTCAGTCTTAGCATATACAGTCTATATAGGAGTCCCAGTTTGAAAAAAGGGGTGTGGGGTAAAAACTAAGTTTGGATTTTTGGATTTTAAACTAACTTTAACAGACTCAATCTGGTCACAGTAATCACACAAGATTCTTGGATTGTTCCCCTTTTATTGATATAATTAATTATTGATAGAAAGTAGAAATGAGTATAGAAAACTCGAACATTTTGGTGGTTAAAAACATAAGGGCGGTTAGCTCAGTTGGTAGAGCATCTCGTTTACACCGAGGGGGTCAAAGGTTCGAGTCCTTTACTGCCCACCAAAATGAATCACAAGTGGGGGTGTAGCTCAGTTGGTTAGAGCGATCGCCTGTCACGCGATAGGTCGAGGGTTCGAGTCCCTTCACTCCCGCCATTTAGTGATAATTATTCTCAATTTTAAATAATCTGTTAATGAATTAGCCATTAAATACGTGACTAATTTGCACTGTTAATAAGCACAAAAATATCTATAAAAAACACCAATTTTACTTAGATATAAAAACTTTAAATATTATAAAAAACAACTATACTATGAATCTTATCAGAATTTTCTTATTCAAAGATTAATATTATTAACATTATGACTGCGGATTTTTTAAAGGATTATTTACCTATAATATTGTTCCTAATTATTGCATTAGGATTGAGTTGTGCATTTATAGTAATTAATTTTATTCTATCTCCAAAAAATCCAGATCCAGAAAAGTTATCAGCTTATGAATGTGGATTTGAACCATTTCAAGACTCAAGAATGGAATTTGATGTTCGTTTTTATTTGGTTGCTATACTTTTTATAATTTTTGATCTTGAAATTGCATTTCTATTTCCGTGGGCAATTTCTCTTGGAAATATAGGAATTTTAGGTTTTGCCTCAATGATGATTTTTTTATTCATACTAACAATTGGATTTATTTATGAATGGAAAAAAGGGGCATTAGACTGGGAATAAATTTTAAATGAATAATAAGTTAGATCAAATTCCGGAAGAATTTAAACAACTTGCTGACGACTTCAGTAAGAACGGATTTATTACAACCTCATTTGATAATTTAGTAAATTGGTCAAGATCGGGATCATTACACTGGATGACCTTTGGTCTTGCATGTTGTGCAGTCGAAATGATGCAAACTGCGATGCCAAGATATGATTTAGAAAGGTTTGGTGCTGCACCCAGAGGATCACCAAGACAATCTGATGTAATGATTGTTGCTGGTACCTTAACTAATAAAATGGCACCAGCTCTCAGAAAAGTTTACGATCAAATGCCAGAGCCAAGATATGTTATATCAATGGGTAGTTGTGCAAATGGTGGGGGCTACTATCATTATTCTTATTCAGTTGTAAGAGGTTGTGATCGTATAGTTCCAGTCGATGTTTATGTCCCAGGATGCCCACCATCTGCGGAGGCTTTATTATATGGAATTATGCAATTACAAAAAAAAATAAGAAACAAAGGATCTATAAGTAGATAATATGAATAACTTAGTTGATTTAGAAAAAAAAATTAATTCAGAACTTGGTACCAAAATAAACACTTCTGAAATTAAGCATAATCAAATCTATCTTGAGATAGATAGTGAGGATTTAATTGATGTTATTTTATTTGTTAAAACTAACAAAGATACAAAATTTAGACAGCTTATAGACATTACAGTAGTTGATTACCCTGAAAGATCTAAAAGATTTAAAATTGTATATTTATTTTTAAGTCATGAGTTCAATCAAAGAATGATCTTAAGCTACGATATAAGTGAAAATGAAGTTATCTCATCATTAACTTCAATTTTTCCATCTGCTAATTGGATGGAAAGAGAAGTTTTTGACATGTATGGAGTGAATTTTAAAGATCATCCTGACTTAAGAAGAATTCTTACAGATTATGGTTTTGAGGGTCATCCTTTAAGGAAAGATTTTCCTTTAACTGGTCATAATGAAGTTAGATACAGCGAAGGTCAAAAAAAAGTAATAAGTGAACCAGTAAAACTTGAGCAAAATTATAGAAATTTTGATTATGAAAGTCCATGGGAGGGTACAAAATATATAAAAGAACTTACAAATACTAATGACAAAAAAAATTAAAAACCTAAATTTAAATTTTGGACCTCAACATCCGGCAGCTCATGGTGTTCTTAGACTTATACTAGAATTAGATGGTGAGGTTGTAGAAAAAGCAGATCCACATATTGGTTTGTTACATCGTGGCACTGAAAAATTAATAGAAAATAAAACATACATGCAGGCAGTCCCATATTTTGATCGTTTAGATTATGTTGCTCCGATGAACCAAGAACATGCTTTTGCATTAGCTATTGAAAAAATTTTAGATATTGATGTTCCGATTAGAGCCCAATTAATAAGAGTAATGTTTTGTGAAATTGGTAGAATTTTAAGTCATATTTTAAATGTTACAACTCAAGCGTTAGATGTTGGCGCTTTAACACCATCTCTATGGGGTTTTGAGGAAAGAGAAACACTAATGACTTTCTATGAAAGAGCATCTGGATCAAGATTACACGCTAATTATTTTAGAGCAGGTGGGGTACATCAAGATTTACCAGCAGGTTTAGAGACAGATATTGCAAAGTTCTGTGAAACTTTTCCTAAAATAATAAACGATTTAGAAAACTTATTAACTGACAATAGAATATTTAAACAACGAAATGTTGATATTGGTATTGTTACTAAAGAGGACGCTTTAGATTATTCTTTTAGCGGTGTTATGATCAGAGGCTCTGGTGTTCCATGGGATTTAAGGAAATCTCAACCATACGATTGTTATGATCAATTAGAATTTAAAATCCCCGTAGGAAAGAACGGTGATTGTTATGATAGATATTTGTGCAGGATCGAAGAAATGAAAGAGAGTGTCAAAATAATCAAACAGTGCCTATCGAAAATGGAAAAAGGTCCAATTAAATCTTTTGATGGAAAAATAACCCCTCCATCGAAAAAAGATATTAAACAATCAATGGAAGCTTTAATACATCACTTTAAATTATTTACAGAGGGGTATCGTGTACCTCAAGATGAAATTTACACTGCAGTTGAAGCACCTAAAGGAGAATTTGGAGTTTATTTAATATCAGATGGATCAAGCAAACCTTATAAGTGTAAAATTAGAGCACCTGGATTTTCACATTTACAATCAATGGATTATTTAATTAAAGGACATATGTTAGCGGATGTTCCAGCTGTTCTTGGTTCTCTTGATATAGTTTTTGGTGAGGTGGATAGATGAGTTTAAAAAGACCAGCTAAAGATCAACCTAAGAACTTTGAGTTTAATTCATCATCTTTAGAAGCAGCAAATAAAATTATTTCTAAATATCCTAAAGGAAAACAACAAAGTGCAGTTATGGCATTATTATATATAGCTCAAAAACAAAATAATAATTGGATACCTTTAGTTGCAATGAAATACATAGCGAAACTATTAGATATGCCTTACATAAAAGTTTATGAAGTAGCAACCTTTTATAGCATGTATAACCTATCACCAGTTGGAAAATATTTTATTCAAGTTTGCACTACAACACCTTGTATGATTAGAGGAGCTGGCAAATTAGTTGAGGCCTGTAAAGAAAAAATTTCTGAAAATGAGTCTGAATTATTACCTGATAAAAATTGTTCATGGATGGAAGTAGAGTGTTTAGGAGCTTGTGTCACTGCTCCAATGATGCAAATTAATGATGATTATTATGAAGATTTAGACAAAGAAAAAACTTTAGAAATTTTAGATAAAGTTTTAAAAGATGAATCACCTAAACCAGGTTCTTACAGAGGACGAGTAAACAATGAACCTGAAAATGGCAGAAAAACACTAATGGAATTAAAAAATGCTTAAAGATCAAGATAGAATTTTTAAAAATTTATATAACGATTTGGGTTCAGATTTAACTTCAGCTCAAAAAAGAGGTGATTGGATTAATACAAAAGAAATTACCAACAAAGGTAGAGACTGGATTATAAATGAAATGAAAGACTCTCAATTAAGAGGAAGAGGTGGGGCAGGTTTTCCTACAGGTCTTAAATGGTCATTTGCACCTAAAGAAGTTGGATCTAGATCTCACTATCTAGTTATTAATGGTGATGAGTCAGAACCAGGCACTTGTAAAGATAGGGATATATTAAGGTTTGAACCACACAAATTAATTGAGGGTTGTCTAATAGCTTCATATGCAATTCAAGCACATGTTTGTTATATTTATATAAGAGGTGAGTATTTTGTTGATGGACAAAAACTTCAAGCAGCAATCGATGAGGCTTATGAAAAAAAATTAATTGGGAAAAACGCCGCTGGAACAGGATGGGATTTAGATATCTATATACACTATGGCGCAGGAGCTTATATTTGTGGAGAAGAGACAGCACTACTTGAGAGTATTGAGGGTAATAAAGGTCAACCAAGATTAAAACCACCTTTTCCTGCATTAATTGGTTTGTATGGATGTCCAACAATAATTAACAATGTTGAAACCATAGCTGTTGTTCCAACAATTCTAAGAAGAGGTGGTAAATGGTTTGCTTCTTTAGGTAGAGAAAAAAATACTGGAACTAAAATATTTTGTATTTCTGGAAATGTAAATAATCCATGTAATGTTGAAGAGGAAATGAACATTCCGTTGAAAGAATTAATAGAAGTTCATGCCGGAGGTGTTATAGGCGGTTGGGACAATCTACAAGCTGTTATACCTGGAGGATCCTCAATGCCACTTATTCCCAAAGAAAAGTGTGAAACGTTGACTATGGATTTTGACTCTTTAGTTGCTGAAAAAAGTGGTTTAGGCACAGCAGGCGTGGTCGTTATAAATAAAGACCAAGATATAATTAAATGCATGGCAAGAATTGCTAGATTCTATAAGCATGAAAGTTGTGGTCAATGTACACCTTGTAGAGAGGGTTCAGGTTGGATGTGGAGAATGCTTGAAAGAATGGCTAAAGGAGAGGCCTCAAAAGATGAAATAGAAATGTTAGGTGATGTAACAAAACAAATTGAGGGTCATACGATTTGTGCATTTGGTGAGGGATCATCTTGGCCAGTTCAAGGTCTATTAAGACATTTTAAAGATGAAATTAAAAAAAGAAATAATTTTGATCCTATAGTGAAAGAGACACAGAACATTCCTTACTTAGTTGATCAACACTTACTAGATAAGAATGCTTAAATTAAAAGTAAATGATATAGAGGTTGAAGTCGAGGAAGGCTTAACTGTTTTGCAAGCATGTGAGAAAGCTGGAGTTGAAATACCAAGATTTTGTTATCACGAAAAATTATCAATTGCAGGAAATTGCAGGATGTGTCTTGTTGAGATGGAAAAATCTCCAAAACCTATAGCCTCTTGCGCAATGCCTGCTGCTGAAGGCATGGTTATAAAAACAAACACTCCTAAAATAGAAAAATCTAGAAAGGGTGTAATGGAATTTTTATTAGCAAACCATCCTTTAGATTGTCCTGTTTGTGATCAAGGTGGAGAATGTGACCTTCAAGATCAATCTATGTTTTATGGTATCGATAAATCTAGATTTAAAGAAAATAAAAGAGCAGTTCCAGATAAAAACATGGGTCCACTGATTAAAACTCAAATGACTAGATGTATCCATTGTACTAGATGTATTAGATTTGCAACTGAGATTGCTGGTGTACCGGAGCTTGGTGCAATAGGTAGAGGTGAAGATATGCAAATTTCAACATACTTAGAAAAATCTATACAGTCAGAATTATCAGGTAATGTAATTGACCTTTGTCCAGTAGGAGCTCTTACATCAAAACCTTATGTATTTGAAGCAAGACCCTGGGAGTTAAAAAAAACGGAAACTATAGATGTAATGGATGCGGTTGGATCAAATATTAGAGTAGACACATATGACTGGGAAGTAAAAAGGGTTTTACCAATAATTAATGAAGATATAAATGAAGAATGGATATCAGATAAAACAAGATATGCTTGCGATGGTTTGTTAAATCAAAGACTTGATACGCCATATATAAAATATAATAATAAATTTGAGAAAGCGTCTTGGGACGAAGTCTTTGAAATTATAAAATCAAAAATTAAAAATACTGACAAAGAAAAAATAGCTGGATTTGTGGGTGATCTTACAAATATGGAAGCTAGTTATATATTTAAAGAATTTTTTGAGAGAACCATCGACACAAAAAATTATGAGTCCAGATCATCTGAAATGTTTATTGATAGCTCTAAAAGAGAAAATTACTTATTTAATTCGATGATTAATGGTATTGAGGAGTCTGATTTGATTTTTTTAATTGGAACAAATCCAAGATTTGAAGCTACTATGCTAAATGCAAGAATTCGTAAAGCATATCTTAATAATAAGGTCAAAATTGTTTCACTGAATGATGTGGGTGATTTAACCTATCCTTATCACATCCTTGATGGAAAAACTAAAACAATAAAGAATATTATTGAAAACAATAATGAAGTTACCAAAGACATTATTGAAGCTCAAAAACCAATGATTATATTTGGAGAGTCATTTTTAAAATCTAAGTCAGCCGAATTTTTATTTAGTTCTTTTAAGAATTTTTTATTAAGTAATAATAAATTTAATGATGATTGGAATCCTTTGAATTTTTTACCTTCCGATGCAGCTACAGTTGGAAGTTTGGATCTTGATATTATTGATCCAAAAAATGAATTAATTAAAAATTTAAATGAAAATAAGTTTGATTTAGTTTTTTTAATGGGTCAAGATAATCTTAAATTTAATAAGAAAAATGAATTTGTTATATATATGGGAAGCCATGGAGATAATGGCGCAGAACTAGCTGATATTATTTTGCCAGGAGCAGCTTACACAGAACAATCAGGTCACTATACTAATTTAGAAGGTAAAATACAAAAAGCTCATAAAGCATCATATCCACCTGGAGATGCTAAAGAAGATTGGGAAATTATAAATAATCTTGCTGAATTTATGAATAATAGAAGACTTTTTAATGATAAGGATGAATTAGAGAGTAGCATGTTTAATTACATAAATTTAAAAAAAGAAAAACAAGAAAGTCCCTCTAAAACCAGGGTAGATTTAAATAATTTTGAGGACGAAACCATTAAAATAACATACAAGGATTATTATTTTTCTAATGTAATTGCTCGCTCGTCAAAAACAATGTTGAATTGTAACAATTCTAAATTAGAAGTTAAACGTACTGGCACCGAAGGATAAATAATGGAATATATAAATTTAGTTTTTGAGGAAGTCTATAAGATATTCTTTCTTCTTGTCCCGGTTTTAGTTTCTGTAGCTATGATCGTTTGGCTAGATAGAAGAGTCTGGGCTTTTGTTCAAAAAAGACAAGGCCCTAATGTTGTAGGACCCTTTGGTTTACTACAATCATTAGCAGATGCACTAAAATATATTTTTAAAGAAATTATAATTCCAGCAAGTTCTAACAAGATTATTTTTATCTTAGCTCCAATTATTACAATGACTTTAGCTTTAATAGCATGGGCAGTTATACCTTTTGGAGAGAATCAGGTTTTAGCCAATATAAATGTTGGAATTCTTTATATTTTTGCCGTCTCATCTCTTGGAGTTTATGGAATTATCATGGGGGGTTGGGCGTCTAATTCAAAATATCCTTTTTTAGGGTCGATAAGATCTGCTGCGCAAATGGTTTCTTATGAAGTTTCAATTGGCATAATTATCATTAATGTTCTTTTGTGTGTTGGATCATTAAATTTAAGTGATATCGTTTTAGCTCAACAAAATATTTGGTTCATAATTCCATTATTTCCAATGTTTGTAATATTTTTTATTTCCTCTTTAGCGGAAACAAATCGACCACCTTTTGATTTACCTGAAGCCGAAGCAGAATTAGTTGCTGGATATCAAACTGAATATTCTGGCATGATGTATGCAATGTTCTGGTTAGGAGAGTATGCAAATATTTTATTAATGTGTGCCTTAGGATCAATTTTATTTTTGGGTGGATGGCTTTCACCAGTTGATTTATATCCATTTAATTTAATTCCAGGAGCTGTTTGGTTAATTTTTAAGATATTACTTTTATTTTTTTTATTTGCATTAGTAAAAGCAGTTGTCCCAAGGTATAGATATGATCAATTAATGCGACTAGGCTGGAAAATATTTCTTCCGTTGTCTTTAACATATGTTATCTTAACTGCGAGTTATTTATTTTATTTTAACCTTTTACCCACAATATAGATGAAAATTACAAGATTTTTAAAAACAATATTTATGATTGATTTTGTAACTGGCTTGTTAATTGGTTTTAGAGAAATGTTTAAATCAAAAAAGACAATAAATTATCCCTTTGAAAAAGGAAAAATTAGTCCAAGATTTAGAGGAGAGCATGCACTTAGAAGATATCCAAATGGTGAGGAAAGATGTATCGCATGTAAGTTATGTGAAGCTGTGTGTCCAGCACAAGCAATTACAATTGAGTCGGCTGAAAGATCTGATGGGAGCAGAAAAACTACTCGTTACGATATTGATATGATGAAATGTATTTATTGTGGGTTGTGTGAAGAGTCATGCCCCGTAGATGCAATAGTACAAGGTCCAAATTTTGAATTTTCGACAGAAACAAGAGAGGAACTTTATTACACTAAAGAAAAACTATTGGATAACGGTGATAGATGGGAAAACATTTTAGCAGCGAACATAAAATCAGATAATCCTTATAGATAAATTTATGGCAGCGCATGCAATATTTTTTTATTTTTTTTCTATTGTCGCAGTCATTTCAGCTATCATGGTTACAGTTTCAAAAAATACCGTGCATTCGGTTTTTTTTTTAATTTTAGATTTTATAAGTATTTCATGTCTTTTTATAATGATTGGAGCAGAATTTTTGGGAATGATAATGCTAATCGTATATGTTGGCGCAGTAGCTGTTTTGTTCTTATTTGTTGTGATGATGTTGAATGTTGCTCAACAACAAAATCAATGGTTTAATTCTAAAGAAAATTCTGGCCACATACCAATAGGCTTAATTATAAGCACAATTATCTTTTTTGAATTAATTATTGTTGTAGGTGGTTGGAAATATAAACCTGAATTGTTATCCCCAAATATTACAAAAATTTCTGATGAAATAAGTAATACACACTCTTTGGGCCAAATTTTGTATACAGATTATATTCATGTTTTTCAAATAAGCGGAATGATTTTATTAATTGCGATGATTGGTGCAATCGTTCTTACTTTTAGACAAAGAGAGGGTGTTAAAACACAAAGTTATTTGAAACAAATTTCTAGAGAGAGATCTGAAGGTATTGAAGTTTTAGAGGTTCCATCAAATAAAGGAGTTAAGATAGATGACTGAAATAGGTTTAGGACATTATCTTACTTTAGGAGCAGTTATTTTCAGTATTGGTGTAATTGGTATCTTTTTAAATAGAAAAAATATTATTGTGATTTTGATGAGTATTGAACTGATATTACTAGCTGTAAACATTAACTTAGTATCGTTTTCTATTTATCTTAATGATTTGACTGGTCAAGTTTTCACATTATTTATTTTAACTGTTGCTGCTGCTGAGGCAGCAATTGGTCTAGCGATCATAGTAGTCTATTACCGAAACGCAGGAACCATTCGGGTTGAAGAAATAGATAAATTAAAAGGATAAAATGGAAATTTCAATTTTAGCATTACCATTAATTGCTTCAATTATATCAGGATTTTTCGGAAAATTTATAGGGGACAGAAATTCAGAGATAATTACGAGTTTATTAGTATCTATATCAGCTGTCCTTTCAGCAATTGTATTTTATGAAGTAATTTTTAATCAATACGAGGAAAATATCAAAATTGCTACATGGATTAATTCTGGATCATTAGAGGTAAACTGGTCAATGAAAATTGATGCATTATCATCAGTAATGCTAGTAGTCGTAACTTTTATTTCTGCATTGGTACACGTCTACTCAATTGGATACATGTCCCATGACCCTCATAAACCAAGATTTATGGCCTACTTATCACTATTTACATTTGCAATGTTAATGTTGGTAACAGCTGATAATTTTATCCAATTATTTTTTGGATGGGAGGGGGTTGGTCTTTGCTCGTATTTTTTAATTGGTTTTTGGTTTAAAAAGGAAACCGCGAATGCAGCAGCAATCAAAGCATTTGTAGTAAACAGAGTAGGAGATTTCGGCTTTGCTCTTGGTATATTTTTAATTTTTTATTTGTTTGGAACAGTTAACTACACAGAAGTTTTTGACCAAATCCCAACTGTCGTAGATGAAAAACTAAATTTTTTAGGGATACAAATTAATGCAGTAGATTTAATTTGTATATTATTGTTCATTGGTGCTATGGGTAAATCAGCTCAAATTATTTTACATACTTGGTTACCAGATGCAATGGAAGGTCCAACACCTGTTTCAGCTTTGATCCATGCAGCCACTATGGTTACCGCTGGAGTTTTTCTAGTTGTAAGGTGTTCTCCTATATATGAATATTCAGAGTTGGCTTTAAACATAGTTACTATAATCGGTATGAGCACTGCTTTTTTTGCGGCCAGCGTGGCTTTAGTTCAAACAGATATAAAAAAAATCATTGCTTATTCCACATGTAGCCAATTAGGTTATATGTTTTTTGCAGCTGGAGTAGGTGCATATAATGTTGCAATGTTTCATTTATTCACTCATGCATTTTTTAAAGCTTTATTATTTTTAGGTTCAGGGTCTGTTATTCATGCTTTTAAAGACGAACAAAATATAAATAATATGGGGGGCGTATGGAGAAAATTGCCTTACACTTACGCTTTGATGATAATAGGAACTTTAGCATTAACAGGCTTTCCTTTGCTATCAGGTTTTTATTCTAAGGATGCGATCATAGAATTTGCATATTTAAGCGGGACTACCACCGGCTACTATGCAGCTGGAATAGGAATATTTACAGCTTTTTTAACCTCAATTTATTCTTGGAGACTGATATTTAAAACTTTTCACGGACAATATAACAACAAAGAAATTAAAATTGAGGAGACACATGAGTCACCACTAATTATGTTAATACCTTTAATAATATTATCTATCGGAGCAATTTTTGCTGGTTTTATTTTTAAAGATTTATTTGTAGATTATGAAGGAATTAATAAATTTTGGAATGAGTCAATTTTTTTCTTAGAACCTCTAAGCACTGAACATCCACCATTGTGGTTTTTAATTTTAACTCCAACACTTGTAACTTTATCAATACCATTTACTTATTATTTATTTGTAAAAAATAAAAATTTTCCAACTCAACTAGTAAATATAAATAAACCATTATATGAATTTTTGTTTAATAAATGGTATTTCGATGAAATTTACGACATTTTGTTTATTAAATCTTCGAAAAGACTTGGATTATTTTTGTGGAAATTTTTTGATATTAAAGTTATCGATGGCTTTGGACCTGATGGAATCTCAGAGTTAATCAAAAAATTTTCTATTAAAGCCAATAAATTTCAAAGTGGTTATATTTATCAATATGCATTTGTAATGCTTCTTGGTTTTTCAGCTTTTTTAACCTTCTTGATAGTTAAATAATGAACTTTCCTATTCTTTCTTCATTAATACTTTTACCTTCAATTGGAGCACTCTTTTTATTTTTCACAAGAAGTAAAAGTGAAAATAAAATTACTGTAAAATATGTTGCATTATTTACATCTTTAGTTAACTTTTTTTTATCTATTTATTTGTGGTTTTTATTTGATCAAACAACATCATCATTTCAATTTGTTGAAGATAGAGTTTGGATTGAAGGTTTAATTAATTATAAAGTAGGAGTTGATGGAATATCAATACTTTTTATAATCCTTACAACATTTATTACACCTCTATGTATAATTTCAGTTAATAATTCAGTTACAAAAAGATTAAATGAATTTTTAATAGCCATTCTTGTCATGGAAACTTTCATGATAGGAGTTTTTTGTTCTCTAGATCTTGTAGTTTTTTACTTATTTTTTGAGGCTGGATTAATTCCAATGTTTTTAATTATTGGAATATGGGGTGGGGCTAGAAGAGTTTATTCTGCTTTTAAGTTTTTTTTATTCACTCTTTTAGGTTCAGTTCTAATGTTAGTGGCGATAATTTCAATTTACTGGATCACTGGCACTACAGATGTTGTTCAACTTTATGAACTAGGTATAGACACAAAATATCAAAATTTATTATGGCTAGCTTTTTTTAGCTCATTTGCTGTGAAAACTCCGATGTGGCCAGTTCATACTTGGCTTCCAGATGCACACGTTGAAGCTCCAACAGCAGGATCAGTTTTACTAGCAGCAATTCTACTTAAAATGGCGGGATATGGATTTATAAGATTTTCTTTAGGACTCTTCCCATCTGCCTCAGAGGTGTTTACTCCTTTAATTTATGCATTAAGTGTCATAGCAATTATTTTCACTTCATTAATTGCTTTAATGCAAGAGGATATGAAAAAATTAATTGCATATTCCTCAGTAGCTCATATGGGGTTTGTTACCTTAGGAATTTTTACAATTCAACAACAGGGAATTGAAGGAAGTATTATTCAAATGATTAGCCATGGTCTAGTATCTGCAGCCTTATTTTTATGTGTTGGTGTTGTTTATGATCGAATGCATTCAAGATTAATCAATACTTATGGAGGTATTGTAACTATCATACCTAAATATGCAGTTTTATTTATGGTATTTACTTTAGCTGCATTAGGATTACCTGGTACAAGTGGTTTTGTTGGTGAGTTTTTAATTCTTATGGCTGCATTCAAAGATAATTTTTTAGTGGCAGTATTAGCTAGTTTAGGAGTTATTATTGGAGCAGCATATATGCTTTGGTTATATAAAAGAGTTGTCTTTGGAAGGTTAATTAACTTTGAATTAAAAAAGATGATTGATTTAAATAATTCAGAGGCATTCACTCTTACTTGTTTAGCTATTCCAACTTTATACTTTGGTTTTTATCCAGAGCCGTTAATAGACACTATTGAAGTTTCAATAAGTGATTTAATCAATACATATAACTATAGTGTAGCAAGTAAATGATAGATAATATTGAATTAATATTTCCAGAAATTTTTATTTCATTATCAATAATGTTTTTACTAATTTTAGGAGTTTTCAAAAAAAAAAGTTCGAAAATAATTCATAATATTTCATTGTTAGTTTTACTTATTGCCTCGGTAATTACGTTAAATGAAACAATTGGTACAAGCAGAACAATTCTTTTCAATGAAAGTATTGTTGTGGATTACTTGTCATCATTTATGAAAATTATTACATTAATATCTGCATTTGTAGTTTTGTTAATTTCATCAAATTATTTAAAAACTTTTAAAATTTTTAAAATTGAATATCCAATTTTAATCTTAAGTTCTGTATTGGGAATGATGATTATGATTAGTTCTAATGATTTAATTGTTTTCTATATGGGTTTAGAACTACAGTCATTAGCTTTATACGTTTTGGCAACATTTAATCGAGATCAATTAAAATCATCAGAGGCAGGACTAAAATATTTTGTCTTAAGTGCACTATCTTCAGGTTTGTTATTGTACGGTTGTTCTTTAATTTATGGTTTTACAGGTTCGACAAACTTTAATGTTATTGCAACTCAATTCAATACGAATGAATATGCCCTTACTTTTGGAATAGTGTTTGTTTTAGTGGGTTTAGCGTTCAAAATTTCTGCTGTACCTTTTCATATGTGGGCTCCGGATGTATATGAAGGTTCACCAACATCTGTAACACTATTTTTTACAATGGTTCCTAAAATTGCAGCATTAACTGTGTTTATAAGATTTTTGTATGTTCCTTTTTTAAATCTTATTGATCAGTGGCAAATGATTTTGGTTTTTCTATCAATCGCATCTATGCTTTTTGGTGCCATAGCGGCGATAGGTCAAAAAAATCTTAAGCGTCTAATAGCTTATAGCTCGATAAGTCATATTGGATACGCTTTAGCTGGTTTGGCAACAGGTTCAAATGATGGGATACAAAGTTCAGTAATTTATATGACAATTTATATTATTATGAACTTAGGCTTTTTTTCATGCCTGCTAATGATGAAGAGAAATAATGTATATTATGAGCAAATAGATGATTTATCAGGATTATCAAAAAATCATCCATTACTTTCAATTTCATTATTAATAATTTTATTTTCTTTAGCAGGAATTCCACCACTTGCAGGCTTTTTTGCAAAATTTTATATCTTTAAGTCTGTTATTGAACAGTCAATGTTTTTTTTAGCCATTGTTGGACTATTATCAACAGTGGTTGCAGCCTTTTACTATTTAAGAATTATTAAGACAATGTATTTCGATGAAGAAAAAGATAGTTATGACAAAGATCATAGCCTTTGGTTGAAGTTATCCTTAACAGTTTCTACAGTGCTAATTTTGATGTATTTTGTTTTTCCAAGTGAATTGATTGATGTAGTTTCAAAAATCAATATAATTTAATGAAGTTTAAAATATTTAGATTTAATAAAGTAAAAAGTACCAATAACACTGCCATAAGAATAATTAAAAACTATGATTATGATTTTGGTATGATCTTATCAGATTTGCAAGTCAATGGTAGAGGACAATATGGAAAAAAATGGGTTTCCTATAAAGGAAATTTATTTGTTAGTTTTTTTTATAATCTAAAAAACTTTAAGATATCTTTAAACAAATTAACTAAAATTAATTGTTTAATGGTTAAAAAATGTATCTCACAATATTATAAAAAAAAAATTTATTTCAAAAAACCTAATGATCTTTTAATTCAAAAAAAAAAGATAAGTGGAATTTTACAAGAAAAAGTAAATAAATTTAATCAAACTTTTTTAATTGTTGGTATTGGTGTAAATTTAATAAAAAGTCCCTTTATAAGAAATTATCCAACTACTCATTTAAGCGAGCTTATAAACAAAGATATATCAAAAAAAAAATTTGAGTCAAAACTAAAGAAGATTTTTGAAAACAATTTAAAGAGATTAATTAAAAAAAGAGTATAAATATAGATATGCTAATTTTAGGAGATATTGGAAATTCAGTGACTAAATTATTTTTAGTAAATTCTAAAGATAAGATCTTAAAAAGAATAAGTTTACCGTCAAAATCAATAACAAACTCAATTCTTAATAAAAAATTTAGAATTTTAATAAAAGATTTTAAAAATATTGAAAAGATATTATTTTGTAGCGTTGTCCCGAAAACTTTTAATTCAATTAAAAGATTTATATCGAAAAAAACTAAAATTAAGTGTTATGAAATAAAAGATCTAAATTTAAAATCTATTTTAGATATAAAAGCAAACTTTAATCAAGTAGGCTCTGATAGACTGGCAAATGCAATTAGTTTAATGAGTCCTAAGAAAAATTTTATCATTTTAGATTTTGGCACAGCTACAACTTTTGATGTATTAGCAAATAATACTTACCGAGGAGGTGTTATTGCTCCCGGTATAAGTATTTCATTAAATACTTTAACTGATAAGGCTTCTCTGATACCAAAAATTAATCTTAAAAAAATAAAAAAAGTAATTGGAATTGATACGAATTCAGCTGTTAGATCAGGTTTTTTTTGGGGCTATGCAGGCTTAATTGACAATATCATTAATTTGATTAAGAAAGAAACAGGGAAATCTTATAAGGTTGTTATTACGGGTGGCTTTTCTGATTTATTTAAAAATTCAATTAAAACAAAAGTTATTGAAAACAAAGATATCACTGTCAAAGGTCTTATAAAAATTTCTAAATTATTAAACAGATGAAAGAAGAATTATTATTTTGTCCACTAGGTGGATCTGGTGAAATTGGGATGAACATGAATCTTTTTGGTTATGGTTTGCCAGGCGACCACAAATGGATCATGGTTGATATTGGTGTTACTTTTGCAGATGATACTCTTCCTGGAATAGATTTAATTTATCCAGATCCAGGATTTATTGTTGAAAAGAAAGATAATTTATTAGGTATAGTTCTTACCCATGCCCATGAAGATCACATTGGAGCAATTGCTCATTTATGGCCAAAACTACAATGCAAGATATACGCAACACCGTTCACAGCTGTTTTGATAAAGGAAAAATTTAAAGAAAAACATATTGATATTACTAAAGATCTACAAATTGTTGAATTAAATGGAAATATTTCATTAGAAAAGTTTGAGATTGAATACATCACTTTAACACATTCAATACTAGAGCCAAATGGTTTGAGAATTAAAACCCCAGCTGGTGTAATTCTACATACTGGAGACTGGAAAGTTGATCCAAATCCATTAATTGGAGATGAAATTAATTCTAAAAGGTTAAAAGAAATAGGTGATGAGGGTGTCTTAGCAATGATTTGTGACTCAACAAATGTTTTTAGTGCCGGAAGATCAGGATCAGAGTTAGATGTAAGAAAAAATTTGTTAAATATAGTCAATCGATTAAAAAAAAGAGTTATCATTACTTCTTTTGCGTCAAATGTCGCAAGAATGGAAACAGCTTTTTACTGTGCTGAAAAATCTGGGAGACAGATATCTTTAGTTGGAAGATCAATGCACAGAATTTATAAGGCTGCAAGACAATGTGGATATTTAAAAAATACAATTGAACCTATTGATCCTAGGGATGCCAAAAATTTCTCTAGAGAAAAAATTCTCTATTTATGCACAGGTAGTCAAGGTGAACCAATGGGAGCAATGATGCGAATAGCAAATTATATTCATCCAGATGTATTTATTGAAAAAGATGACGCTGTTATTTTTTCATCAAAAATTATTCCAGGTAATGAAAAAAAACTTTATAATCTCCATAATCGATTAGTGAAAGATGGTATCGAGGTGATCTCTGAAGAAACTGAATTTATTCATGTATCAGGACATCCAAATCGAGAAGATCTTAAAGATATGTATCAATGGGTCAAACCACAATGTGTTATTCCAGTTCATGGAGAGCACAGACATATGATAGAACATATCAATTTTGCAAAAGAAATGCAGGTTCCTCATCCTGTTCAAGTTGAAAATGGAGATATTGTAAAATTATCACCTGGAGATAAACCAGAAGTTTATGATAAAGCACCGAGTGGTAGATTGTATTTAGATGGAAATGTTAGTGTTGAAGAAAACTCTCAGTCAATAAAAGACAGAAGAAATTTGAGTAGTAATGGATATTTGGAAATAACAATTTTAATTACTCCGAAGGGAAATATCCACAATAGTCCCATAATCACCTTCAGGGGATTGCCTGTTTATGAGAAAGAGGAGTTTTTATATGGCCTAGAAGATGAAATTGAAAAAACATCAAGAACATTTAAACTTGGTAATAAACAGCAAGAGCACAATTTAATAGATGCACTAAAAATTGCTTGTCGTAAATTTACAAAAGAAAAAACTGGAAAAAAACCTTTTGCTAACATTAACTTAGTGAAGATTTAATGAGCCCTACAGGATTAGCAATTATCTATATAATTATTTGGTGGATAGTTTTTTTTGCAATTCTACCAATAGATGTAGAAAGAAATAAAGTGATTAAAATTGAGGGTGAGGATCCAGGCTCCCCAGAAAATCCAAAAATGTTAAAGAAATTTGTTTATTGTACTGGAATTACAACAGTTTTGTTTATAATTATTTACTTACTTATGAAATTTGAATATTTAAATTTAAGAAATATAATCACTTAGAATGTATATTTCACAATCATTCATTCCAATTTTAAAAAACAATCCTTCAGAAGCCAAAATAAAATCACATCAATTAATGTTACGTGTGGGGATGATTAAACAATCATCAGCAGGAATTTACTCTTGGTTACCATTGGGGTTCAAAGTAATGAAAAAGATTGAACAAATTGTTAGAGAAGAACAAAACAAAATTGGAGCTCAAGAAATTTTAATGCCAACTATACAATCAAGTGAAATATGGAAAGAGAGTGGGCGCTATGAGGACTACGGTGAAGAAATGCTTAGAATAAAAGATCGTCAAAATCGTGAAATGCTTTACGGCCCAACCAATGAAGAACTTGTAACAGATATATTTAGAGCATCAGTTAAATCTTATAAATCTCTTCCGCAACTTTTATATCATATTCAATGGAAATTTAGAGATGAAATTAGACCCCGTTTTGGAATAATGAGATGTAGAGAGTTTTATATGAAAGATGCTTATTCATTTGATATATCTGATGAGGAAGCTTTATTCTCTTATAATAAATTTTTCTTATCTTATTTAAAAACTTTTAAAAGATTAGATCTAACAGCTATACCAATGGCTGCTGATACTGGTCCTATAGGAGGTAATCTTTCTCATGAGTTTATTATTTTAGCTGAAACTGGTGAAAGTAAAATTTTTACAGATAAAAGAATTTTTGATTTGAATAGTGACGGTACAAAATTAGAAAAAAGATCTTTGAGTGATTTGAGAAAAAAATACGACGAATTTTATTCAGTAACTGATGAAAAATTTAATAAAGACGAGTTTGAAAAAAAAGTTTCAGAAACTAATCGATTGAAAACCAAAGGTATTGAGGTGGGTCATATATTTTATTTTGGAGACAAATATTCAAAACCAATGGGTGCATCAGTAGATCTTCCTGGCGGCAAAAAAGATTTCGTAAAAATGGGTTCTTATGGAATAGGAGTTTCAAGGTTAGTAGGAGCGATAATTGAGGCAAAATATGATGAAAAAAATGAAATCATGAAATGGCCAATTTCTGTTGCTCCATATGATGTAGGGATAATCCCGATGATAAACAAAAATGATAATTCAGCTTTAGAAAAAGCAAATAAGATAAATTCTGAATTAGAAAAAAACTACATAGATGGAGTAATTGAAGATACTGATGAAAATTTTTCATCTAAAATAAAAAAGATGAATTTAATAGGTACTCCATATCAAATAATAATAGGTAAACAAACTGAGAGCGACTTAATAGAATTTAAAGAAGTTGGAAAAGAAACAAAAAAATTAAAAATAGCTGAAATAATAGAAATAATCAAAAAAGAAAAAGAAAAAAATTGATTTCTACTTTAGAAAAAGAAATTACATTCAGGTTTTTGAAAGCTAGAAAAAAAGATGGCTTTCTAAATGTTATTTCAATTTTTTCCTTTATAGGTATCAGCCTTGGTGTAGCTGTTTTAATAATTGTTATGTCAGTCATGAATGGTTTCCGGACAGAGCTAATTAATAAGATAGTTGGTTTTAATGCCCATATAACTGTCAAACCATATGAAAATGTAATCGAACTTGAAAAGTTAAAACTTAACAACTTAAAACTTATTTCTGATGAATTGATTTTAAGCAATTCAGGTGAGGCCATAATGATTAAAAGCGAAACCTCCAAAGGAATAGTATTGCGAGGTTACAAAAATAATGATTTCTCGAAACTTGAATTAGTAAAGAATAAAAATTTTTTAGGCAATAGAAATAACTTAAGTAAAAATTTTATTTCAATTGGAAAAGAGCTCAGTTTTACTCTAAATCTTGATATAGGGGATGATATTACAATTATGTCCTCAAGTGGAATTGAGACAATAATAGGGAATATACCTAAACAAAAAACTTTTACAGTTGTATCAATTTTTGAAAGTGGACTTGTTGATTTCGACAACAATATAGCTTTTATAAATTTATCAACTCTAGAAGAGTTCTTTAATCTAAATAAAGATGATAGAAATTTAGAAATTTATCTTAAAAGTCCTCAAAAAATTGAGGACCAAAAAAAAATAGTACAGAAAATTTTTAAAAATGAATTTGTGTATTCATGGTCAGATATGAATAATGCACTTTTTTCAGCTCTTAAAGTTGAGAGAAATGTAATGTTTATAATATTGTCTTTAATTATTATTGTAGCCGCTTTTAATATAATTTCTGGTTTAACAATATTGGTTAAAAACAAAACAAAAGACATTGCGATATTAAAATCTATTGGTGTACTTAACAAATCAATTGTAAAAATTTTTTTTCTTGTTGGAGTAATAATAGGAACATCTGCTACAATTTTTGGAATTATTCTTGGTGTAACTTTTTCAATATATGTTGAAAATTTAAGACAATTTTTAAGTACTTTTTTTAACATAAGTTTGTTTCCAGAAGAAATATATTTTTTAAGTACGATGCCCTCAGAGATAAACCTGCCATCAATTTTATTAATTTCGCTATGCTCAATAATTATTACAATTATTGTTTCAATTTTCCCTGCTTTAAAAGCAGCAAAACTAGATCCTGTTAAATCATTAAAATATGAATAATTTTATTAAACTTTCAAATATTTCTAAGTCTTTTACTCACCAAAAAAATTTAAGAGTTTTAAAAAAATTAACTTATAATTTTAAACTTGGAAAAATTTATTCTCTAATGGGACCTTCTGGTTCTGGAAAATCAACATTACTAAACTTGTTGTCATTAATCGATAGACCATCAAGTGGTATAATGAAATATGGAAATAAACAAATAGATTATAAAGATTCTAACTATAATGACGTTTTAAGAGCTAATAAAATTGGAATTATATATCAACAGGATAATTTACTTGCAGATTTCACAGCTTTAGAAAATGTATATTTGGCCAATCTTGCAATTGAAAAAAATAAAGAAATTTCAGAAATGAAATCGAAAAAATTATTAAAAAAAGTCGGTTTAACGAATCGAATTTACCACTATCCTGCAGAACTCTCCGGAGGTGAAAAACAAAGAGTATCAATAGCTAGAGCTTTAATTAATGATCCTCAAGTTATCTTAGCCGATGAACCAACAGGAAGTTTAGATTTAGAGACTGCAAAAAATGTTTTTCATCTTTTAAAAAAACAAATTAATACAAACCGACTAATAATCTTTGCAACTCATAATAGATTTTTTGCTAAAAAGGCTGATTGCATGTTGGAAATAGTTAATGGTAATATAAGGACCATTAATGCAAGAGTCTAATTTTGAAAATTTTAATCATCTAAAAATACATTCTCAATTTTCTATTTGTGAAGGAGCTATCAAGTTAGATGATTTAAAAGATATTTCTAAAGATAATAAACTAAAAGCAATAGGTTTGTGTGATACCTCCAATCTATGTGGCGCTTTAGAGTTTGCTGAAAAATTATCTAAATCTGGATCTCAACCAATAATTGGAACTCAAATTAATTTTAAATTAGGTGATACAATAGGTCTTATACCTTTATTCGCATTAAACGAAGATGGATATAAAACAATAATAAAGTTATCTTCATTGTCTTTTTTAAAAAATGACGAGCTTTCTGAACCTCATTTAGATTTTGATGAGCTACTAAATAAAAATGAAGGAGTAGCAATATTTTCTGGAACGGTTAATGGTTTTTTTGGACAATTGTTTAACAAAGGTAAATTTGCCGAAATTCAAGAAATTTTTTTAAAAGTAAAAAATTGTTATGGTGATAGATTTTATATTGAAATACAGCGTCATGGTGATTTAAATGAAAAAGAGTTTGAAAGATTTAATTTAACAAGTTCAAAAACATTAGATATTCCTCTAATCGCTACTAATGAAGTATTTTATATAGATAAAGATATGCATGAGGCTCACGATGCATTGATATGTATAAAAAACAAAAGCTATGTAAACGAAAAAAACAGAGTTAGATTTAGCGATCAGCATTATCTTAAAACTAATTCAGAAATGATTGATTTATTTGCTGATATACCTGAGGCATTAGAAAATAATTATAACTTTCCATTCCGATGTAATTTTAGACCTTTATCATCCAAACCTATACTACCTAATATCAGTTCTGATAAAGGCATCAGCGCAGACGAAACTTTAAAGAAAAACTCATTAGATGGCCTTAATGAAAAATTTATAAAGATATTTAATTTAGACAATAAAGATTTTGCATCTAACAAGAATTATTTGAAATATAAAGATAGATTAGATCATGAGTTAGAAATCATAATTAAAATGAATTATGCAAGTTATTTTTTAATTGTATCTGACTATATTAAGTGGGCAAAAGAAAATGATATACCAGTTGGACCTGGTAGAGGATCTGGTGCTGGTTCGCTAGTCGCTTGGTGTCTTTCAATAACTGATGTTGATCCAATAAAATTTAACCTAATTTTTGAGAGATTTTTAAATCCAGATAGAATTTCAATGCCTGACTTTGATATAGATTTTTGCGAGGAAAAAAGAGATTTAGTTTTTAAATATTTAACAAAAAAATATGAAAATAGTGTAGCTCATATAATAACTTTTGGAAAATTAAAGGCCAGAATGGTTATTAGAGATGTTGGACGTGTTTTAGGATTGGCTTATGGTTTTGTTGACAGTATATCGAAAATGATTCCATTCGATCCATCAAGGCCACAAAATCTTACAGAATGTATTGCTGGAGAACCAAGACTTCAAAAACTGATAAATGAGGATAGTAGAGTAAAAAAACTTACGGATCTCTCACTAAAGTTGGAAGGTTTAAATAGAAATGTTGCAACTCATGCCGCTGGTGTTGTGATAGCCGATAAAAAATTAATTGAAATAGTTCCATTATATAAGGATTCAACTTCTGACTTGTTGTTACCTTCAACTCAATTTGACATGTATTCAGCTGAAAACGCTGGATTGATAAAGTTTGATTTTTTGGGATTAAAAACTTTAACGGTTATAAACAATACCCAAAAATTAATACAAAAAAAAAATAAAAGTTTTAATATTGAAAATATTAATTTTGAGGATCAAAAAGTTTTTGATTTATTATCATCTGGTAAAACTGTAGGTTTATTTCAAATTGAAAGTACTGGAATGCGTGAAGCGTTAATGCAAATGAGACCAAATCATATAGAAGATATCATTGCATTGGTAGCACTTTATAGACCAGGTCCGATGAGTAATATACCAATCTATAATGATTGCAAACATGGAAAACAGACACCAGATTATCTACATCCTTTACTTGAGGATATTTTAAAACCTACCTATGGAGTAATAATTTATCAAGAGCAGGTGATGCAAATTGCACAAAAACTATCTGGTTTCACTGCTGGTCAAGCAGATATCTTAAGAAGGGCAATGGGTAAAAAGAAAAGAGCAGAATTAGAGAAACAAAAACAAAGTTTCATTTCTGGCGCTGTAAACAATGGAATTAGTAAAGATATTGCAGCAGGAATTTTTTTAAAAATTGAGCCTTTTGCCGAATATGGTTTTAACAAAAGCCATGCAGCGGCATACGCAATTATTTCTTATCAAACGTCTTATCTAAAAACTTATTATCCAAAAGAGTTTATTGCTGCATCAATGACAATGGATATTTCTAATCAAAATAAATTAAGCGAATTTTATGAGGAATTAAAAAGACTAAATATAGAAATAGTAAGACCAGATATAAATGAGTGTTATGCCGATTTTAGAATAGATGGAGAAAAATTTTATTATGCATTGGGTGCTATCAAAGCGGTAGGATATGAAGCAGTCTCAAATATTGTTAAAGAAAGAATTAAAAACGGGAAATTTAGTTCAATAAATGACTTTTTAAACAGAGTAAATCCAAAAGATATCAACAAGTTACAATTAGAGGGTTTAGTAAAAGCAGGTGCTTTTGATAACATAAATTCTAATAGACAATCTTTATTCAATTCAATTTCAAAATTTATTACGAAATCTAAAAATATTTATGAAAATAAATCTGCTAATCAAATTGATTTATTTGGTGAAAATAACACACCAGATAATGAAGTTATAATAAAGATTGACGACTGGAAGTTTGAGGAGAGGTTATCTAAAGAATTCGAATCAGTAGGTTTTTTTATATCTAATCATCCTTTAAATCAATTTAAAGAAATATTTAAAGACTATCATATATTAGATTATCTTAGTTTTAATAATGATAATCAAATAACAAATTCAAATATTGCTGCAACTTTATTAAAAGTACAAGAGAGAAAAACAGCTAAAGGAAATCCTTATGCTGTTTTAAAGTTAACTGACCTATCAAGTGTTTTTGAATTGCTTATTTTTTCTGAAGTTTTAGAGAAAAATCGAGATATCTTAAAAGAAGGATCATCAATAATATTAACTTTAGCAAAATCTGTTTCAGATGAGGAAAATCGTTTTAAAAGAATAAATGTTCAGAAAATAGCTTCACTTTCTGAATTAATAGATAAACCAATCGAAGAGGTTCTTTTCAATTTAAAATCATTAAACGAATTAAATGAAATCTCAAAAATTATTCCCTCAGATGGAAATACGGTTGTAAAAATTAAATTGCGAGACCAAGATAATGAATTAGATTTTACTCTTAAAAATAAAAGAAAAGTCGACAGAAAAATGTTAAATATAATTAGAAATAAAGAGATTTCTGCGATTATTCGATAATTTTAAGCTTGTTAAATAAAAAAAATCTTTGTAAATAGTCACTAAAATTAACAAAAACGCACACAGTTTTTGGTTTTATACCTCCGGTCCTTAATTGGAAATTACTGTGGTGGCTTAACCGGGAATAAATATGAAAATACCTAACGTTACAATCCAACAATTATTAGAAGCAGGTGTTCATTTAGGACACAAAACACTTAGATGGAACCCAAAAATGAAAAAATATATTTTTGGAAAAAGAGATTCCATCCATATAATAGATTTAACTCAAACCTTAGAACTCACAAAAGTTGCGCTAGAAAAAGTTCACGAAGTTATATCTAATAATGGAAAAATATTATTTGTCTCAACAAAAAAACAAGCGTCAGAGGCTATAGCAGAAGTTGCTAAAGAAACTGATCAATATTTTGTAAATTATAGATGGCTAGGAGGAATGTTAACTAATTGGGGAACTATATCAAATTCAATTAAAAAACTTAAACAATTAGAGTTAAATTTAGTATCAGAAAATCGAGGTTTTACAAAAAAAGAACTTCTTAAAATGAGTGTAAAAAAGGATAAGTTACAAAGGTCTTTAGGTGGTATATCTGAAATGAAAAAAGTTCCTGACTTAGTGTTTATTATAGACACAAATTACGAGTCACTTGCAATTCAAGAGTCAGTTAAATTGGGGATTCCTATTGTGGCAATATTAGATAGCAATTCAAATCCTGAAGGTATAGATTACCCAATCCCAGGAAATGATGATGCAAGAAGAGCAATTGATTTATACTGTAATTTAATTAAAGAGACAATTGTTTCTGCAAAAAGTTCAATTCCTGTAGTTGAGAAAAAAGAGGGTGTAAAAAAGGAGACTAAATCATCTAAGACTGTTCAAGAAAAAGATAGGGAAAAATTAGACAAAAAATTTAGTGAAAAAAAAAAAGAAACGATAAATTAATATGAGTGATGTAGAGAAAGTAAAAAAGTTAAGAGTTGCTACAGGAGCTGGGTTTAAAGACTGCAATTTAGCAATTAAAGAGGCTAATGGTGATTTAGATAAAGCTGTAGAAATCTTAAGAGTAAAAGGGATTTCAAAAGCATCAAAAAAAATGTCAAGAGAAGCCAAAGAGGGTGTTGTTGCAATTAGTGGAGATGAAAAAAAAACCTCAATAATTGAAGTCAATTGTGAAACAGATTTTGTTGCAAAAAATGATGATTTTATAAATTTTGCAAAAGAGCTGAGTGAATTGAATAACCAAAATGATTCTAATCTTGATAATCTTAATAAAGCTAAAATGAAAAATGGTTCCTCAGTTGAGGATAATCTAGTTGCATTGATCGCTAAAATTGGAGAAAAAATAACAATTGGAAAAACTAAAACAATCTCAAATTCTTCCTCAATTAATTATCAATACTTACATACAGTTGTTAAGGATAACTTGGCAAAGCTAGCAGTAATCGTCTCGTTAGAAACAAAAGAAAATTCTGAAAATATAAAAAAATTTGGAAAACAATTATCAATGCATATTGCTGCCTCAAATCCCTTAGCTTTGGAGTCCGCATTAATAGACAAAGCAGTTATTGATAAGGAATATGAATTGATAACAGAGGAGCTTAAAAATTCAGGAAAACCAGAGGAAATTGCTAAAAAGATTAGCTTAGGAAAAATGAATAAATTTAAAGAGGAAAATGCCCTAATGACTCAAGCTTGGGTTATGGAACCAAAAAAGAAAGTTAAAGATGTTCTAAAAGAACTTGCTGTTAACGATTTAATAATTAAGGAATTTAGTAGAATTAAAATAGGTGAATAAATGTTTGATGAAAAATCACATAGCCTAAAAATGGATAAAGCCATTGAAGTTTTCTCTAAAGAATTATCGTCATTAAGAACTGGAAGAGCTAATGCAGCAATGCTAGATCTTGTAAAAGTAGATGTATATGGTCAACAAATGCCAATTAATCAGGTTGGAAGTATAACCACTCCTGAGCCAAGAGTGATAAATATTCAGGTTTGGGATCAAAATAATATTAATTTGGTGGATGCCGCAATCAAAAAATCAGAGCTGGGTTTAAATCCACAAATAGATGGACAAATAATCAGACTGCCAATACCAGAATTAAACGAAGAAAGAAGGACAGAACTTAAAAAGTTGATCAAATCTATGGGAGAAAAATGTAAAATTTCTATTAGAAATATAAGAAGAGATGCAAATGAGGAATTAAAAAAACTTTTAAAATCAAAAGAAATTGGTGAGGATGAGGAAAAATCTTTTGAAAAAAATGTTCAATTAATTACTGATAAACATATAGCAATTGTTGAAGAAAAAATTTCAACCAAAGAAAAAGAAATAATGACAATATGAACCCTTTAAAACATGTGGCCATTATCATGGATGGTAATGGGAGATGGGGTTTAAAAAATAAAAATTCAAGAAATGCTGGTCATAGAGCTGGTTTGAATACAGTAGAAAAAATTATTAAAGAAACTATAAAAAATAATATTAAATTTCTCACGCTTTATGCTTTTTCAACTGAAAATTGGAAAAGGCCTAAAAAAGAAATTAATTTCTTATTTGGTCTTTTGGAAAATTTTCTTAAGGAAAAAATTGAGGATCTTAATAAACAAAAAATTAAGTTAAAGATTATTGGTAAAAAAAATTTCTCAACTAAATTAAATAGTCTTTTAAATTTATCTGAGAAAAAAACATTAAAAAATAAAAGGCTTCAAATAAATTTAGCTTTAAATTACGGGTCAAAAGCTGAGTTAATTTATGCATTTAAAGAAATAAGAAAAAATAAAGAATTGATTAACGAAAAAAATATAAAAAAATTTTTACAGACGAAAAATATACCAGATCCAGACATATTGATTAGAACTGGAAATACAAGAAGACTAAGTAATTTTTTGTTATGGCAAATAGCTTATGCTGAGATTTTTTTTGAAAAAAAATTGTGGCCTGATTTTAATGAAAAAGATTATTATAAAATAATTAAAAAATTTAAAAATATTAAAAGAAATTTTGGGAAAATTTAATGGATAAAGAACTTCAAAAAAGAACATTAAGTTCAATAATATTATTACCTTTAACATTTTATTTGATAATTAAAGGATCTTATTATCTAATTTTTTTAACAATTATTTGTTTTTTTGTCTCTATTTATGAGTGGAACAGTATGGTAAAAAAAAAAAAATATAAATTTTTAGGAAGCTTTTTTTTAATTTTATCATTTTATACGTTTTATAAGATTTCTATTGATAATTTTGGGATTTGGATTTTTTTTGTTCTGTTAGTATGCGTTTCAACTGATATTGGTGGCTATGTATTTGGAAAATTATTTAAAGGACCTAAATTAACTAAAATAAGTCCAAATAAAACCTACTCAGGTATGATAGGGGGATATTTTTTATCTTTAATCTTTTTATCAATTTTTACGAATTGGATAAACTCTACAGCGTATGTGGAATTGTTTGTAATTACAATTTTGATTTCAACTGTGAGTCAAATTGGAGATATAATTATTTCATACTTTAAAAGATTATCAAAAGTCAAAGATACAGGAAAAATTATTCCTGGTCACGGAGGTTTATTAGATAGAATTGATGGCATGATTTTTGCTCTTCCAATTTTTTATTTGATAAAATTGACTGGATTTTTATCACAATGAAAAAAAAAATTGCAATTTTAGGATCTACAAGTTCAATTGGAAAGTCCCTACTACGTATAGTTGAAAAGGATAAAAAAAATTTTAAGATAGAATTATTAACTGCAAATACCAACTATAAAGGTCTAATTAATCAAGCAATAAAATTCAATGTAAGAAATATAATTATAACTGATCCAGACATTTTTCAAAAAGCAAAAATACTTTGTAAAAAAAAAAAGATTAATGTTTTTCAAAACTTCAAAACGTTAAAAAAGATTCTACCAAAAAAAGTTGATTATGTAATGAGTGCCATTTCAGGTATAGGTGGGTTACTACCAACATATAAATTGATTAGCAGAACAAAATTAATTGCAATAGCGAATAAAGAGTCAATTGTCTGTGGTTGGACAATAATTAAAAAAGAAATAATGAAAAATAAAACAATTTTTATTCCAATAGACTCAGAACATTTTTCAATTTTTTCACTTTTAAATAACAAAGATAAAGATAATATCGAAAAGATCTACATTACTGCATCTGGTGGGCCATTTATAAACATTCCTAAAAGTAAATTTAAAAAAATTAAATTAGATGATGCTCTCAAACACCCTAATTGGAGTATGGGAAAAAAAATAACTATTGACTCAGCAACTTTAATGAACAAAGTTTTTGAAGTAATTGAAGCAAAGAATATATTTGATGTTGATTATAAAAATATATCAATACTTACGCATCCTAAATCATATGTCCATACAATAATTAAATTTAAAAATGGTTTAAGTAAAATACTTATTCATGAACCAGATATGAAAATACCAATTTACAATTCTATTTATTATGAAAAAAATAAAGAGTTAAAAACAAGTCCCCTAAACCTCAAAAATTTAAATAGTTTAAATCTTCAAGAGGTAAAAAAAAACAAGTTCCCATTAGTGAGATTACTTGATAAATTACCAAAAGATTCATCTTTATTTGAAACTATTTTAATAACAGTCAATGATTATTTAGTTTATAAATTTTTAAATAAAAAAATCAATTATGATGAACTTATTAGTTCAATTAATAAAATTTTAAATTTAAAAGAATTTCAAAAATTTAAGAAAATTAAGCCTAAAAATATTAAACAAATATATAATTTAAGGGATTATGTTCATTTAAAATTAAATACTTTAGGTATATAAATAAATTGTTTATGAGTAAGTTATTTATAAAAATAATTTTTGTCTTTTTTTTCTTATTATCTTTAGTAAGAGCTGAAACTTTAGAAAAAATTGAAATTTCTGGAAATCAAAGAATTTCAGATCAAACAATAATTATTTTTTCTGAAATTCAAATAAATGAAGAAATTACGAAATCAAAATTAGATGAAGTAATTAAAAAATTATATAAAACTAACTTTTTTAGGAACATAAATTTAAGTTTTGATAACCAAACTTTATTTTTAGAAGTTGAAGAAAATCCTATAATAGAAAAGTTGGATATTAAAGGAATCAAAAAACAATCATTAGTTGAATTTATTAGGGGTAAACTGCAATTAGCAGAAATGAAATCTTTTAATCAAGAAATTTTACTAGCTGATATTAATCTTATTTATAATATTCTTAAAACAAATGGATATTATTTTGCTAAAATATCTAGTTCTAAAAAATTAGATAAAGAGTTAAATACTATTGATTTAAAGATTGATGTTGAGTTAGGAGAAAAAGCAAAAATTAAAAAGATCGTTTTTCTTGGGGAAAAAATTTTTAAAGAGAAAAGACTAAAAGAGGTAATTGTATCTGCAGAACATAAATTTTGGAAATTTATCTCAAGAAATGTTTATATTAATCAAGAGTTAATTGACCTTGATAAAAGACTTTTATCAAATTATTTTAAAAATAATGGTTACTTTAATGTAAAAATAGATAATTCTTTTGTAGAGTTTGACAAAGATTCAAATTTTAATTTAATTTTTAATATTAACCCTGGTAAAAAATATTTTTTTAATGATTTTTCATTAAATTTACCCTCTAATTATGACGAAAAATTATTTAAAAAGATAACAAAAAAATTTTCTAAACTTAAAGGTGATACATATTCTCTTTTAAAAATTAATGATCTTTTAGATGATATAAATGATATTGCATTGTCTAAACAATATGAGTTTATAAACGCCTCAATTGTGGAGAAAATAAATGATGATAAAATTAATTTTGATATAAATATTTCTGAAAGTGATAAGTTTTACATTGAAAAAATAAACATTAAAGGAAACTTTAATACGTTGGAAGAAGTTGTAAGAAATAATCTAATTGTTGATGAAGGTGATCCATTTAATGAAATTTTATTTAATAAATCTGTAAATAACATTAAAAGTTTAGGAATTTTTAAAAAAGTAAAAACTGATATAAAAGATGGATCTAGCAAGTCGTTTAAGGAAATAAATATTGATGTAGAGGAAAGACCTACTGGAGAAATTTCTATCACGGCAGGTTTTGGTACTACAGGAGAAACTATTGGCGCTGGTATCAAGGAAAATAATTTTCTAGGAAAAGGAGTTAAATTAAATACCAATTTAGAGCTGACAGCAGAGACAATTAAAGGTCAATTTATTTACGCAAAACCTAACTTTAATTATAGTGATAACACTTTATTTACATCACTAAAAAGCTCAACTTCTGATTTTCTAACAGACTCCGGTTATAAAACCTCTAATATAGGGTTTTCTTTAGGAACTAAATTTGAGCAATTTCAAAATATATTTCTAAGCCCAGAAGTTGACTTTCTTATAGAAGATTTAGAAACTTCAGATAAAGCCTCAAATGTTTTAAAAAAACAAGGGGGATCATATACAGATTTGTATTTTAATTATTCAATAAATCAGGATTTAAGAGATAAAAAATTTAGAACTGAAGGTGGTTACGTAACAACTTTTTCACAAGAACTTCCTTTGATTTCAGATAGCTCAGAGTTATCTAACGCTTTTGAAATAACCAGTTACAAAAAACTTTCTTCAACATCTGATATGGTTGGAAAAGCAAGTTTTTTTGGCAAAACTATCACTGGTTTAAGTGATGATGTCAGAATATCTAAAAGATTAAATATACCATCTTATAGATTAAGGGGATTTCAAAAAGGAAAAGTTGGACCAGTTGAAAATAATGACTATATAGGGGGAAATCATATTACTTCTGCTAATTTATCAGCAACTCTTCCAAATATTGTTGAGGGTTTAGATAATCTTGATGTTGGGGTTTTTGTTGATGCTGCAAATGTTTGGGGAGTTGATTATGACAGTTCTATAGATGATAAAAGCACATTAAGGTCATCCGCAGGTGTAGCACTTAATTTGATGACACCCATAGGTCCTCTTAGTTTTTCATTCGCAAATGCAATAACAAAAGCGTCTTCAGATAAAACTGAAACTTTTAGGTTTAATCTTGGAACACAATTTTAATGAAATTTTTTTTTGCTAAGATATTTTTTTTATTTATCTTGATGGGAATCTCCTGTGCCAATGAAAATATTAGATTCATAAATATAAATTATATTGTAAATAATTCTGAAGCAGGGAAATCTTTGAATAAAATTATTGAAAATAAAAGTAAAAAAATCTTATCTGAATTGAGTGATCTAGGTAAGAAAATTGAGAATAAAAAAGATAAAATAATTTCTCAAAAAAATATTCTTAAAAAAGAAGAATATGAAAAATTAGTAAAAACTTATGATGATGAAGTTAAAAGATATAATAATATTAGAAAAAAAAAGAATGAAGACTTTAATGAATTTAGAATAAATTCCCAAAAAAAAATTGTTCAGACATTAAATCCAATTATTAAATCTTTCCTTGAAAAAGAATCAATTCAAATTTTGCTACAAAAGGATAAGATTATATTTGGAGATGACAAGTTAGATATTACAGAGGAAATTCTTAAAATATTTAATGATAAACATAAAAAAATTAAATTTGATTAGAAATATTAATGACTAAAGATAGATTAACAAAAAATGATATTATTGAATTATTACCTCATAGAGAACCAATGTTACTTATTGATGAATTGATTAATATAAAACATCTTCATTCAGCTACGGCAATAATGAATGTAAAAAAAGATTCATTTTATGTTGATGGACATTTCCCTGGTAATCCAGTTTTACCAGGTGTTTTAATTGTAGAAGCTTTCGGTCAAGCAGCCGCAGCGCTTACAGCTCATGGAATTGATAAAAAAGAATACGATAATAAGTTAGTTTTCTTAATGAGTATTGAAAAAGCAAGATTTAGAAATCCAGTTGTACCTGATTGTAAACTTGAATTGAACATTGAAGCTATTAGATCGCATGGAAGAGTTTGGAAATATAAAGGTGAAGCCTTTGTAAATGGAAAAAAAATGTCAGATGCTCAATGGTCAGCCACAATAGTTGATAGGAAATAATTAGCAATAAATCTTGATAAGCTTTTAGAGTAAGTTTTGATATTAAACTTATTAATGATGAATCCTTTTTTCAAAAACACTGGGCCACATAAAATTAATTTTTTACTTAAAACAATTAATTTAAAGAGTGATAGTTTACCAGATGATAACGTGACTGATATTAAAGATCTTGTTTCATCACAAAAAAATGAAATAACCTTTCTTCACTCAAAAAAATACACTGATTTAGCAAGAAAAACGAAGGCTTCTTATTGTATAACATCTGAAAATTTTAAATCGTTTTTACCAGATGATTGTAAAGCAATAATTACTGATAAAGTTTTATTACACACCGCTCAAATAACTAAAGTTTTTTATCCAGATTCAATTACTGATGATTATGATAACACTGTTAAAGACATTAATAAGACGGAATTTAAAGATAAAGTCAAATTTGGAAAAAATGCCCTTATTGGTGAAAATGTTAAAATTGGATCAAATTGTCTAATTGGTCATAATTCAATCATAGAAAAGAATGTTAGGATAGGTAATAATTGTTCTATAGGATCAAACGTAATTATTAGAAATTCATTAATCAAAAATAATGTACACATTTTAGATGGATGTGTAATTGGAAAAAAAGGTTTTGGTTTTTTTCCGAATAAAGACACAAATTTTAGGTATCCTCAGATAGGTATTGTAATAATTGAGGATAATGTAGAGATAGGTTGTGGATCTACATTGGATAGAGGTTCGCTCTCAAATACGATCATAGGAAAAAATACGTATTTAGATAATCAAATACATATTGCTCACAACGTCAAAATTGGTGAAAATTGTATTATTGCCGGACAAGTAGGTTTTGCTGGAAGTTCTACTCTAGGGAATAATGTTATGATTGGTGGCCAGACAGGTATTTCAGGTCATCTTAAGATAGGTAATAACGTTCAAATAGGTGGTGGCAGTGGAGTTATAAAAAACATTCCTGATAATTCTAAAGTAATGGGGTATCCAGCAAAAGATTTAAAAAATTTTATCAGAGAGAATAAATGATAGATAAAACAGCTATAATAAATAAAAATGCAAAAGTTCATCCAAGTGTTAAAGTTGGACCATATTCTGTTATTGGTCCTCAAGTAGAAATTGGAGAAAATACAGTAATTCAATCACATGTAAGCATTACTGGTAATACAAAGATTGGAAAAGGAAATAAGATTTATCCATTTGTCTCAATCAATGATCCTCAAGATTTAAAATATAATGGTGAAGAAACAAGTTTGGTGATTGGAGATAATAATAAAATAAGAGAATATGTAACAATAAACCCTGGAACTATTGGTGGCGGAGGTAAGACTTTAATTGGAAATAATTGTTTATTTATGATTTCATCCCACATAGCTCACGATTGTCAGCTAGGTAATAATGTAATAATAGCAAACAATGTGCCTTTAGGAGGTCATGCTATTATTGAGGATAACGTAGTTATAGGTGGAAATTCTGCTGTTCAACAGTTTACACGAATTGGTAAAATGGCAATGATTGGAGGAATGACAGGAGTATTACATGATGTTATTCCTTATGGATTATCAACAGGAAATAGAAATTCATTACAAGGATTAAATTTAATAGGCTTGAGAAGAGCTAAATTTGAAAATAAGGATATTTTAGGATTAAGCGAGGCGTATAAGCAGATTTTCGCTACCAAAAATATTAATGAAAATATAAGCAAATTAAATGGTTCATTTCAGAAAAATCCATTAGTTAAAGAGGTAATAGAATTTATTACTAAGGATAAAAAAAGATCTATTTGCACCCCGTTTTCATAAGATGATAGGATTAATTTTTGGTGACACAGATTTTCCAAATAAAATACTTAAGACAATCAAGAAAAGAAAATTAAAGTATATAATAATAGATTTATCTAAGTCCAAAAAATTTAAAAGAGATAATAGATCTTATCAATTATCTTTAGGTCAATTTGGTAAAATAATTAATATTCTTAAGGGAAATAGCTGTAAAAAAGTTTTATTTGCAGGCAAAGTTAATAAACCAAACTTCTCTAAATTAAAGTTAGATTTTAAAGGAATATATTATATTCCAAGAATTATTAAAGCATCTAAGCTTGGTGATGCAGCAATTTTGAAAGAAATTATAAAGATATTAATCCAAAATAGGATAAAAACTGAAAATTCTCTTAAATTTAATCCAGAGCTTACTCTTAAAAAAGGGAATTATTCAAAAATTAAACCAAATAATATTGATCAATTAGATATTAAAAAAGGTATTAAAACACTAAATAATTTAAGAGAATATAATTACAGCCAAGCTGTAGTAGTCAGAAATAAAAAAATTGTTTCGATAGAGGGAAAGGGTGGAACTAAAAGAATGCTTGAAAAAAGCAAAAGTAAAAAATTTCGAAACCATGGTGTTTTAGTTAAGTTTCCAAAAAAGAAACAGGATCTTAGAGTTGACTTACCTACTATTGGTTTAAAAACGTTAAAACAAAGTAAGACAGCTGGATTAAAAGGTATTGTTATAAAAGGTAAACAACATGTATTTTTAGATAAAAATAAATGCATTAGCTTTGCTAATAAAAATAAGATGTTTATCTCTGTAAAATGAAAAAAATTTTTGTATTAACTGGAGAACCCTCGGGAGACAAATTAGCATCAACCGTAATAGATAAACTTCAACAAAATCATTCTGATATAGAATATTTAAGTGTTGGAGGATCTCATTTAAATAAACTTGGGGTTAATTCAATATATGATCTCAAAGAAATAACTTACATTGGTTTTACTAGTGTTATTCTAAATTTATTTAAAATCAGCAACAAAATAAATGAAACTGTAAATAAAATAATTGAATTTAATCCTGATATTCTATTTAGTGTAGATAGTCCTGATTTTACTTTAAGAGTTGCTGAAAAAGTAAAAAGTATAAATCCTAATATTAAAACAATACATTATGTTGCACCACAAGTATGGGTGTGGAGAGAGGGTAGGGTTAAGGATTTTAAAAAGTTTTTAGACCATGTTTTATTATTATTCAATTTTGAAAAAAAATATTTTGATAAAGAAAATATTAATAATACTTTCGTTGGTCACCCCTTACTTGAAAATAAAGAAAATATTAAAACAAATTTATCAAATATAATTGATGAAAATAAAAAAATTATATCTCTTTTTGCTGGCAGTCGAACATCGGAAACAAATATTCTTTTACCAATCCTATTAGATTTTATTAAATTAATGAATGAAAAATTTAACGAATATAATTTTGTTTTTCACGCAACTGATCAAAATAAAGATTTGATAAAAGATGAGATTAAAAAAATAAAATTTAATAATGTTGAAGTGATTTCAGAAGAAAATATAAAATCACAAATTTTATCAAACTCAATATTTGCTGTTGTGAAATCAGGAACTGTTTCTCTTGAAATCTGCAATGCAAAAGTTCCGTCTATCATAATTTATAAAATGAATTTTATTAATTTTTTTATTGTAAAATTTTTAGTTAAGACAAAATTTGCAAATATAATTAATATAATTAACCAAAAAGAAATAATTCCAGAATTAATTCAAAAAGAATGTAATTCAAAAGAAATTTTTAGATCTGTAGTATATTTTTTAAAAAACCCTGAACTTATGAAAAAACAAATTCTTGATGTGGATAAGACTTTAAATGAGATCAAATCTAAAACTTCTTCATCATCAGAAGCCACAGAGATAGTTTCAAGCTATCTTAGCTCTTAATCGTTTTTGAACTTCCTCTTTTCCTAAGGATAAAATTATATCATAAATACCAGGTCCGAACTTCGAACCTGTTAAAGCAATCCTTAATGGTTGTCCAACTCCCTTAAAATTTGTGTCATGAGATTTTATAAGCTCATTTACTATTGGTTCTAAAATTTCTCGAGAAGGCTGATCTATTTTTTCAAATCGATCATTAAAGTCAGAAATTACTTTTCTTGCTTTATCATCAATTAATTTAAGATCATCCTTATTAAAATTGACCTCATCCTTTATAATATATTGACCATTATTAAATATATCCTCTAGAGTTTTTGCTTTATTTTTCAAGAAATTAAGAGATTTTTTAATCTTATCTTTTTTATCTGATTGAATTTCACTTTTATACAATTTGCAATATTCAGTTAATTGAGTGAATAAATCATTTTCATTAATATTCTTAATATAATGTTCGTTCATTGATAAAATTCTACTCATATCAAGTTTAGAGGGAGATTTACCGATACCTTCTAAATTAAAAAATTTTATGCTTTCCTCCAATGTAAATATTTCTTTATCTTTGTAAGACCAGCCTAATCTTAAAAGGTAATTTCGAAGGGCATCTGGCATTATGCCTATTTTCGAATAATCGTCTAATGTAGACGCCTGATCTCGTTTTGATAGTTTTTTTCCCTCTATTGTATGTATCAATGGTATGTGAGCAAATGAGGGTAATTCCCATTTCATAGCTTGATAAATTTGTATTTGTTTGAAGGTGTTTATTTTATGATCGTCACCTCTAATTATATGTGTCATGTTCATTTGATGATCGTCCACGGATGCTGATAAATTATATGTAGGAGTCCCGTCATTTCTCAAGATAATAAAATCTTCGATCGTATTATTGTCAATCTCAACATCACCTTGAACTAAATCTTTCAATATTGATGTTCCATCAATCTTACTTTTAAATCTAATAACAGGTTTAATATCTTTAGGTGCATCAGATTCTTTTTTATCTCTCCATTTTCTATCGTAAATATAAGGAATCTTTTTTTGTCTAGCTCTTTTTTTTTGTTCTTCTATTTCTTCACTTGAACAATAACATTTATATGCATTACCATTTTTAAGTAGCTCATTTGCAACTTTTATATGATCATCTACTTTTTTTGATTGAATATATTCTTCTCCATCATAGTTGATACCGATCCATTTAAGCGATTGTATTATTTGATCTCTGAATTCATCTTTAGATCTTTCTTTATCTGTATCTTCCACCCTTAAATAAAATTTACCATTATGACTTTTGGAGTATAACCAATTAAATAAAGCTGTTCTAACACCACCAATATGTAATGCACCAGTAGGTGAGGGAGCAAATCTAGTTGCCACTTTTTTCATTAAAATGGTTTAGACTATTTTTTTAGAAGTTTCTATATAAAGATACTAATACACCTTGAACTTTTACTCTATCAGGGCCAAATATTTTGGTTTCGTAATTTTTATTGGCACTTTCTAACGCAACAACTTTACCTTTTTTTCTAATTCTTTTTAACATTGCTTCATGTTCATCAATTAGAGCAACAACAATTTTTCCATTATCAGCTGTATCTGTTCTTTTAATGATAACTGTATCGCCTTCGTGAATTCCAGCTTCAATCATTGAGTCCCCTTGAACTTTCAAACCAAAATAATCTCCATTTTTCTCTAATGTGCTTGGTAAAGGTATTCTTGAAACCTCATTTTGAATAGCTTCAACAGGTGTCCCCGCAGCAATTTTTCCTAAAACTGGCACCTCAGCATCATCTGAGTATAAATTTTCCTCATCTAAACCACCTTTGATCACGCTTGGTGAAAAACTATTATAAATATCATTTGCAGAAGCCGTTTCTGGCAATTTAATTACTTCTAAAGCTCTAGCTTTATGAGCAAGTCTTTTAATAAAACCTCTTTCCTCTAAAGCACTTATAAGTCTATGAATGCCTGACTTAGATTTAAGGTTTAAAGAAGCTTTCATTTCCTCATAAGATGGAGAAACACCAGAACTTCTCAACTTCTTGTTGATAAATAAAAGTAGGTTTTTTTGTTTTTTTGTTAGCATAAGAACAAATATCGTACAAAATCTGTTCTACAAAAGTTCTCTTCAATTCACAATAGTAAAAAAAGTCAATAAAATAGGGAACTATTTGATTAAATAACGGTGAAAATGGAATTATTTTCCAAATTTTTCAAAAGTGATTCACCAATTAGAAAAGTTTTAATAGAGGTTTTATTTGAGAGTTCTAATAGTTCTTCTTTTGATTTTATTCCACTCTCAGAAATTAAAGGACCTTTATGATTAACTAGAACATCATGAATATCAAAAGTTGTATTTATATCAGTTTTAAGAGTTTTTAAGTTCCTATTATTGATTCCAATTAATGCTTCTTTAAATTTTAAAGCTTGTTTTGCTTCCTCAACTGTATGCACCTCAACTATCACAGACATATTTAATTTAAGTGCTTCTTCATATAACTCATTCGCAAGGCTTTCACTTACACCAGCTAATATAATTAATATTGCATCTGCTCCATGACTTTTTGCTAATGGAATTTGAAATTTATCTACAAAAAAATCCTTACAAAGAATTGGTAAATCAATATTTTGTTTAATTTGACTTATATGTGTTAAATCTCCTAAAAAAAAATCTTCCTCAGTCAAAACCGATAAACAAGTAGCATTATTATCATGATATATACTAGCTATTTTAACAGGGTCATAATCATCTATGATTACACCTGCAGAAGGACTTGCTTTTTTGATCTCAGCAATAATAGAAAATTTATTTTCTTTAATATTTTTTTCAATATTTTCTTTAAAATTAATAAAAGTTTTATTTTTCTCTATTAACTCATTTAATGAGTCTATTGAAATATTTTTTTTAGAATCTTCAATCTTTTCTATTTTCTTTTTAATTATTTTTTCAAGAACATTTTCAGGCATTTTGAATTGTTTCCAAATGTTCGATAACTTTATTAGATAAAATATGCTCTCTTGCATTTTTATATGCTTCTGTAAACTCTTTATGGTTTTCATTTACAATTAATCCAGCTGCAGCATTTAGACATACTGCTTTGGAAAAATCACTATCCTCACCTTTAAATATGTTAATCATTTTTTCTGCATTGAATTTTGCATCATCTCCAACAAGATTTTCAAATTTATCTGCGTTAATCTTTAATTCCTTTGGATCAATAATAATTTCAGAAATTTTATTATCTTTTAATTGAATAACATTTGTTTTAGCATACGGCGAAATTTCATCTAAGCCATCCTCGCTATTTACAATCCATGCAAATTTTATGCCTAAGTTATTTAAAGCATTTGCAAATATTCTTAAAAGTTTTTTATCAAAGACACCAACTACCTGTCTTTTTACTAAAGCAGGGCTACTTAACGGTCCGATCATATTAAATATTGTTCTCTTTCCAATTTTTTTTCTCGTTGGACCAACAAACCTCATAGCACTATGATAATTAGGAGCAAACATGAAACCAAAATTATTTTTATTTATTTGATCTTCGATTTCTTTTGGTTCCAAATTTATTTTTATTTTCAAAGCCTCTAATACATCACCTGATCCACACTTAGATGATACAGCTTTATTCCCATGTTTAGCCACTTTAACATTCATACTTGCAAGTAATAGTGCAGATGCTGTAGATATATTAAGTGTATTCATTCCATCTCCACCAGTACCACATGTATCAACACAATTTTCTACATTTACTCTTTTAGACTTATTTCTAAGTACGTAGACACCACCCGCTATTTCACCTGAAGACTCACCCTTAGCAGATAAAAGTGTCAAAAAATCAAATATATCCTGTTCATTTGCTTTACCGTCCA
>CABZPB010000003.1 GCA_902527485.1 uncultured Pelagibacteraceae bacterium | reverse complement strand
TTAAGATTATTGAAGGAAATGCGTTCGTTGTGGATGGTGATACAATTAAAATTAATGGTGAAAATATTAGATTTTCAGGAATTGACGCACCAGAAAGTTACTATAAAGGTAAAGAACAAATATGTTTTAAAGAAGATGAAAAAATTGCGTGTGGTAAATTATCAAAAGATTTTTTAATTAAAAAAATAGATAATCAAAAGGTAGTTTGTAAAATACAAGCTAAACCTGACAGATATAAAAGAAATTTAGGTGAATGTTTTATAAAAGATAAGAGTTTATCACGTATTTTAGTAAAAAATGGATACGCTTTTGATTATCCAAGATATTCAAAAAGAAAATATGCAGAAGATCAGACACATGCAAAAAATAATAAATTGGGTCTTTGGGACATGAAATTTGAATTCCCATGGGATTTTCGTAAAAATAATTAGAAATTTCAATAATTTATTAACTATCATAAAACCAAAAAATCTGTTTTACTTTATTTAGGGTATAATGGATATTTGGGAGAAATATAAAGCAGAGTCATATCAAACACTTTGCATTATAGGTATTTTAGTTTTGAGTGCAAAACTTTGCAAAGCAGATGGTCATTTTTCTCAACATGAAAAAGATGAAATTTTAAAAATCTTACCTCACGATAAAAATCAAAAAAGAATTATCGAAAACATATTAGATGAAGGAGCGAATGATAAAAATAATATTTCATTCCACGCTCAAGTTATTAAAAAAAAACTTGGTGATAACAAAGAGTTTTTAGAATTTATTCTAGCAGTTTTATATAAACTCGGTCACAGCGATCATGTTTATAGCGAGGAAGAAGATTTAGAAATTAGAAAAGTAGCTCATGAGTTCGGAATTAAAGAAAGTTTATTATCAAAAATTCTAAATAAATTTTCATTTAACATATTTAAAGTAAATAATGCCTAATTTAGAAAATATACATTATAAATTTTTTCCAAAATCAAGAACATCTCCGTTAGGAAAAAAACTTATTTATGGAGCATGGTTTATCGAAATCATTGTAGCTATGGTAAGCTTATCAATAGCTTACGCTTTATTCTATACAAACGCATTGGGTTTTGATGTTCCAGTTGCCGAAAGAATGATAATTAGTTTAGCATTAGTTGTTGTAGCTGTAATGGAGCTTACCAAAATTCCTCTTGTTACAGCTTTATATTATTCAGGAAAATGGGTAGCCCGAACTATATTCATACTATTATTGGTTTTTGCAAATTATTCAACATTTGAGACCATGATTCAAGCTTTTGATGTGTCTGTTTATAATCAATTACAAAAAGTAAATGTGGAACGACAAAAATTAATTAATACTGAAAGAAAAATTGAATTACTTAGAGAGGAAATAGATTTAGATAAAAAAAATAATGACTTAGCTATACTCAAGATTGATAGAGAAAAAACATTAAAAACTAAAAATAAATTAGGTGTTCAAGAAAGTGAGGAAATACAGAATGTTTTAAGTGAGTATAATTTTGATAATACAGTTTTGAAGACTTTAGAAAAAAATAAAACTGATAAAATTAATGAAAAAACTAGATTACAAGATTTAAAATCAAGAGCAGAAATATCAATTAAGGATGTTAAAGGTGGTTTTTTAGGTTTAGGAGGTGGATCAAATAGAAGAGCGATAGAATCTCAAATAGAAGATTATAAAGTTAATATAGGTAGATTGAACAGTGAGATAAGAGAGTTAGAGGAAAAAATTGAAAGAGCACAAAAACAAACAGTAAATAAATCAACACCAATTATAAATAATATCAAATCAAAATATAAAACATTATTAATACCTATAGATAATGATTTTGATCAACTAAACAAGGCTATTGAGTCTAAACAAACAGAAATAACTAATATTTCAAAAAAAACTGAGGAAGTTAATGAGCAAATATTGATTGAACAAGAAAACCTTAGACAACAGGCAGAAATTGTAGAGGAAAAATCTAAAGGAAGTAATATTCTAAGAATATCCTTGAGAATTAAAAACAGACCTCAATGGTTAGGAGGTGCTGGTGGAAGTTATAAAATATCTGACTTAAAACAAAAAGATTTAGATGAAGCTTTCTTTTATTGGTTTGGAATTTTGGCATTCGTAATTTCAATAATTGGGTCAGGAGTCGCATATGCAGGACTACATTTAGGAGATGAAAGAATGCACGAATATAGAAATAAACCTGGTTATGGAATTGGTGGAGTGTTTTTAAGAATTGGACGTATTTTGATTACTTTAAGACGTTTTATAACAAAAAGATTTGTACTTTTATTTAAACCAAAGATTGTTGAAAAAGAAATTGAAGTAGAAAAAATTGTAGAAAAAATTGTTGAGAAACCAGTCATTCAAGAAAAAATTATTGAAAAAGAAATTGAAGTACCAAAACAAATTGAGAAAAAGATATTTGTTCATGTTCCTTTCCCAACAGATGATCCTGAGGTAATTAAAAAAGGACCAATGATATATAACAACAAAGACATTGACAAAGGTAAAAAATAATTGTGTCAGAACGAATTACGAAAGGTAGCGAGAACGATTATCATCCAGTAAATCAATATATTGATGAACAGAGTAAATTAAGAAGATCACGAAGTTTTTGGATTAATGCAAAATCTTGGGCATTAATACTTATTGCAATAGGTTTTTTAATGGTTCTATTAGCTTGGGCCTATTCATTATTACATAAACATTATATATTAAAAAGAGTTGCTGTAGTTCAGGAGAGAGTAATTGAAGAAAAAATCAATGATGCAATATCAAGTGGTGGTATGTCTAAATCAGTAGGTAAGCTTCAAATGTTGGGAGACAATCAAATAGCTATAGAAAAACTAAACGAAGCAGAAAAGGCTTTAGAAAACATGAAAAATAAAAACGAGAAGAGAGAAAAAACTATAAAAGAGATGCAAAAAGCTGCTGAAGATTTTGAAAAATCATATGGTCAAAAAGTTGCGTCAATAGAGTCTGAAAAATTAGCTTCGTTAAATAAGATTCAAGATCTTGAAAATCAATTATCAGATCTTAAGAGTGAAAATAAAGAAAGAGATGAAATGATTAAACAATTAGAGGAACTTAAAAAAAAAAATGAAAATATAAAAGATAATTATTACTTATTTTTAGAAGACCAAACTAATGTAAATAATAAAAATATAAGAGTTATGACTAGATACATGTATAAAGATTTAAACATGACAAAACCATTAAGTGTTGATTGTTATGTTGATTTTAATCCATCATATGGAGCAAAACTAGCAGATCTAGAAATGGGAACTAAAGGATCTGATTTTAAATTTGACAAAATATTTAAAGATAATGGCTTTAATAAACAACAGTTTGTTGAAATCAAAAATAAACATTGTCAATTTAAAAATTAGTCTTTTTGTAATTTTTTTTCCAACTTCCTTACTAAATAAGAAACAATCAATATTAGGGCTAAATATTCAAGAATCAGAAATGTGTATATTTCTAATGGCCTATAAGTTGTGACAACTAATTCATTAGCTTTTCTTGTTAAATCACCAATACCAATGATTGATACTAGTGATGACATTTTAAGTACATATACAAATTGGTTACCAATAGCTGGTAAAATATTTTTCACAGCTTGAGGCAAGATAACCAATCTTAATTTTCTAAAAAAACCTAAACCTAAAGAACTTCCAGCTTCCCACTGTGCTTTTTTAATTGAGTTTATTCCAGCTCTAAAAATCTCAGCTTGGAACGCACTTTCACTTATTGATAAGGCTATAATTCCTGAAACAAACGGGCTAAAACTAATTCCTGTCATTATAGGTAATCCATAATAAATCCATAAAATTAATACTAGTAAAGGAATTGCTCTTACAATTTCTACATAACCAATATTAAGATAAGTTAGAAATCTGTTTTTTGATAATGATGGTATAGCAATTAAAAGACCAATCAATATTGATATAACAATCGAAATTATCGAAATATATATAGTGGTAGCTAAACCACTTAAAAGAAATTTAAGATTTGTTAAACCCTCAACGTTTTGAGGAGATAATATCAACCAGTTTAATTCACTTTTACCACATGAGGTTAAAGGGAGGACTAAAAGTAAAAAAGCTAAATTTCTCACTCTTTATGTTATAAAGAATAAAAAATTAAATACTAATTTATTATAAACTTTTTAGATTGTATTTAGATAACAATTTAGTAAAGAAGCCAGATGATTTTTTCTTTTTTATCCAACTGTTCACATACTCGTTCCATTTATTATCACCTTTAGGAACCATCATTGCTAAAAATGCTGGATTTTTTCCACCATCTGGGACGATTGCTAACTGAGGATATTTAATAACCAATTTATTTGCCTCTGTTGAACTTGTGATATTACCATCAGCTCTCCCTGCCAAGACTTCTTGGAAATCTCTTGCTGGTGCTTCGATTGAATTTAATTTTGATTTTGGAAAAAATTCTTTAGCCTTTTCCTCTTGTGAAGTGCCAAGAGTAGTTGCAATAGTTACTTTTGAATTATTTAAAGAATCCCAAGTTGGAAATTTTTTTAAATTCTTTTTTAGGACAAGTGGTACAGTAGCATATTTGTAATATGTATCTGTGAAACCAGCCACTTCCGCTCTTTTTGGGGTTTTTGTAACACTAGTTGATATGTCATATCTTGCAGATGTTATTCCAGATACAATCGTTTTCCACTCTGCAGGCACAAACTCAACCTTAACACCCATGTCTTTTGCAAGTTCATTCATCACATCTATATCAAAGCCTTTATATTTATTCGTTGCAGGATCTTTCACTGTCATTGGATCCCAGTCGCCTGTAGTTCCAACTTTTAATACACCAGATGATAAAATTTTATCTAAATTAGAGTCTGCGTTTGATGAGAAGGGTAAAAAGGCAAATAATGCTATCATTAATAATTTTTTCATAATTTTATTTAACTTATTTAAGATCTAAATGAGACTATAATCTTGACGCACTATCATTCATCCAAGAGAATAAATATTCAGAAAAAGAGCGCCTTACGAACAAATTTACCTCATTTTGATTTTGATTGTGAATAATAACATCGACTTTTGTGATAATTGTTTGAGTTACGGAACCAATTTTGTTTCTAAATTCATTAAAATTAAAAGGTGATCCAGCCTCAAATAAATCGTAGATTTTATCTCCTTTTAATATAATTTGAACATATTGGTCTGTAACATCTACAACAGCTCCTAAATTTAATTTAGATATATTTTTATTTAAAAGTGTTTCAGTTTCATATGAATTTATATTTTCTTTAGCAACGATATTTGAAAAAACCATCCATTCATCAGGACTTAACCATAATGCAGTCAACTTTTCACTTTGAGTAGAAGTATTTGCTTTTGTAGGTAAGACCATATTTAAAGATTTACCAACAGCTGATAAAAATTCTCTTTTTTTTCCTCTTATTATTAATTTCATAACAGGATTCTTTTCACTCATTTGTAAGCCTTGATATGATTTTTGATCTTTTATAGTTTGATTATAATTTAGCACTTAATCTTTCACCTTCCTTATCTAAAAAAACAGGATCAGCTACTGTCACATTTATATTTTTATTTTCCATTGGAATAATTAACTTTTGTCCAAGCATTTTTTTCCCACCTTTGACCACTCCTAATGCAATAGATTTATTTAAATTTGGACTATAGTAACTTGATGTAACATGTCCTAACATTTCAATAGGTGATTTTTTAATATCAGCAACTATCTGTGCACCTTCCTCTAAAACTTCTTTTGGATTTTCAGTAAGTAAGCCAACCAATTGTTTTCTATCATCTTTAATTGTGTCTGATCTATATAATGATCTTTTTCCAATAAAATCATATTTTTTCTTACTCACTATCCAGTCCATTTGTAAATCAATTGGCGTCATAGTTGCATCTGTATCTTGCCCAACTATTATAAAACCTTTTTCGGCTCTCAATAAATGCATTGTTTCTGTTCCATAAGGAGTAATATTAAAATCTTTGCCTGCCTCCATACACTTTTCCCAAACAGATTTTCCATAGTTTGATTGAATATTAATTTCATAACTTTGCTCCCCAGTGAAACTAATTCTCATAACTCTGCACTTTATCTGACCAATTTTTGTGTTTTTAAACGACATATGTGGAAATTTTTCATCAGAAAAATCTAAATCAGGGATAACTTTAGATACAATTTTTTTACTGTGTGGACCGCAAACACAAATGGTTGCATAATGATCAGTTACAGATGATAAATAAACATCTAGTTCAGGCCACTCTGTTTGAAGATAATCTTCAAGTTTTCCTAATACGTTTGCAGCCCCACCAGTAGTAGTAGTCATTATATAATGATTTTCATCTAACCTAGTTGTTACGCCATCATCATACACCATGCCATCTTCATTGAGCATTAAACCATAACGACATTTACCAATAGCAAGTTTTGACCAAGCGTTGGTATAAACACGGTTTAGAAATTCTGAAGCATCGGTTCCTTGAATATCAATTTTCCCTAAAGTGGATGCATCTAGAATACCTGCACAGTCTCTAGCTGCTTTACTTTCTCTTTGTACAGCTTGGTACATGTTTTCATTCGCTTTAGGATAGTACCAAGCTCTTTTCCACTGGCTCACATTTTCAAACTTAGCATTGTTTGCAACATGCCAATCATGTATTGGCGTTCGTCTGACTATATCAAAAAATTTTCCTACATTTCTTCCAACTATTGTCCCAAAGGTAAGTGGTGTATAAGGTGGTCTAAAAGTTGTGGTTCCGTGTTCGCCCATTTTAGTCCCTGCGGTTTCAGAGATAATTCCTAAAGCATGCATATTACCAAGTTTACCTTGATCAGTACCCATGCCAGTTGTTGTATATCTTTTTACATGTTCTATTGATCTAAATCCTTCTCTAAGCGCTAATTTGATGTCTTTAGCAGTTGCATCGTTTTGATAATCAACAAAAGATTTGGTTTTTCCTAATATTTTATCTGATGGTAACAACCAGATATTTCTTTTTGATTTATTCATTCCTGTGATGATTTCAAAAGTTTTATAATCTATAATATTAATATTTAGAAATTTTTTAACAGACAATATGGTATTTGTTGTAATTTCTTCTAAACTAAAATCTCCATTACAAGATCCAATACTTAATTGATCTGAAGGATATTTGTTTGGAATAAAAACTTGATCATCTTCTCTAAATTTTAATTTACCCCCTGACTGTGTGAATAAATGAACAGCTGGTGTCCATCCGCCTGACACACCCAAAGAATCACAACTTAATTTTATTTTTTTACCAATTACCTTTTGCCCATCTTTAGAGAGCTCCATAATTGATAATCCATTAATTCTTTTATAACCATATGTATCAACAACTGTGTAACCTTTGAAAATTTTAATGTTATTCTTCTCTACTTCATAAGACAGTTTAGAGTCTATTTCTTCTCTATTGTCAATGATTGCATTGATTTTAATCCCTCTTTGAACCATACTCATAGCAGTTTCATATGCAGTATCATTATTAGTAAATAGAATATTATTTTCACCACACGCAACACCATATAAATCGATATATTTTTTCATTGCAGAAGATAATAAAATTCCTGGGCGATCATTGTTATCAAATATTAAAGGTCTTTCTATTGCGCCAGTAGCACAAATAACTTTTTGTGCTCTAATTTTTAATAGTCTATGTCTAATTTTATTCTCTCTCTGAGTGATCGGTAAATGATCAGTGAGATTTTCACGAGCTAGCAAAAAATTGTATCCATGAAAAGCTGCTACACTAGTTCTTGTTTTAATTTCTAAATTTTCTAATTTTGATATTTCATTAATTTCTTTTTCTAACCATGAACTAGTAATTTGATTATTAATTTTTGAAAATTTTGAGTTATCATAAATTGTTGACCCACCTAAAAATGATTTTTCATCCACCAACAGAGTTTTTAAACCATTCTTAGCTGACATTTTAGCTGCTATTATTCCCGATATACCAGCCCCGATTATTAAAACATCGCAGTGAATATACTTATGCTCATAAATATCAGGATCAGCTTCTTTCGGCGATTTTCCTAGGCCTGCGGATTTTCTTATAAAGTACTCATATTTTTCCCAAAAACTTTTAGGCCACATAAAAGTTTTATAATAAAAACCTGCTGGCAGAATAGGGGACAGAATATTATTAATACCGCCAATATCAAAATTTACACTTGGCCAACAATTCTGACTTGATGCAACTAAACCTTCATAAATTTCAATTTCTGTAGCCCTAACGTTTGGTTCAGTTCTTGAAGTATTATCGTGTAACTGAATAATTGCGTTAGGTTCCTCTGAACCAGCCGTCATAATTCCACGAGGTCTATGATATTTAAAACTTCTTCCTACAAGATGAACATCGTTAGCTAATAGAGCGGATGCTAAAGTATCACCTTTATAACCGTAATACGTTTTATTATTAAATTTAAATGAAATTCGATAAGTTTCATCTACTAGTTTACTTGATTTAAATCTTAAATTTTTAGACATTGATTATTTTACAGGCGGTTTTTCACCCATTTTATAAACTGCTTTGATTTGATCATCTGATGTATCTCGAACAATATTGAACCATTTTCTACAACCGTGAGCATGATTCCATCTTTCAAATTGAACACCTTTTATATTTTTTCTCATAAATAAAAACTCAGCCCACTCATCATCACTTAATTCTGTTGGTTGTTTCGGTCTTTCTATATGGGCTTCACCACCAGCTTTAAATTCACTTTGTTCTCTCTCACCGCAAAAAGGACAATTAATTAAAAACATTAGTGTGCAACTGCAGCAGCTCCATGCTCATCAACCAAATCACCACTTACAAATCTATTTAGGTTAAATGCAGCATTAAGTTTATGAGGTTCGTCGTTAGCAATTGTGTGAGCAAATAAATCTCCTGAACCTGGTGTAGCTTTAAAACCTCCAGTTCCCCAACCGCAATTGAAATACAAACCTTTTATTGATGTTTTGCTTATTATTGGACTTGCATCAGGACATATATCAACAATTCCACCCCACTGGCGCAGCATTCTCATTCTACTAAAAATTGGGTACAATTCTAATATTGCATTTAAAGTTCCTTCCACAATATCATGACTTCCTTTTTGAGAATAAGATATATAATCATCTGTTCCAGCTCCAATAACGAGTTCTCCTTTATCAGATTGACTTACGTAAGCATGAACTGCATTTGACATTACAACAGTATCAATAATTGGTTTAACTGGTTCAGATACTAAAGCTTGAAGAGGTTTGCTTTCCAAAGGTAGTTTTAATCCTACCATATTTGCTATAACACTAGAATGACCAGCAGCTACAACACCAATTTTTTTGGCTTTGATAAATCCTTTAGTTGTTTCTATGCCCTCAACTGTATCACCGTTTCTTTTTATTCCTTTTACTTCACAATTTTGAATAATATCCACACCCATTTCATCAGCACCTCTTGCGTACCCCCAAGCAACCGCATCATGTCTTGCTGTACCAGCTCTTCGTTGGAGAGTACCACCTAAAACTGGATAACGGATATCCTGTGAAGTATTTATAATTGGACAAAATTTTTTGACTTCCTCAGTATTTAAATAAACTGCATCAATCCCATTTAATCTATTTGCATGAGTTCTTCTTTTTAAATCTCTCACATCTTGTAAATTATGAGCGAGATTCATAACACCTCTTTGACTAAACATAACATTATAATTTAACTCTTGAGATAAACTTTCCCAAATTTTAAGAGCATGATCATAAAGACCAGCACTTGCATCCCATAAATAATTTGATCTTATTATTGTTGTATTCCTACCAGTATTTCCACCTCCTATCCAACCTTTTTCAACAACTGCAATATTCTTCATGTTATGTTTTTTAGCTAAATAATAGGCTGTTGCTAGACCATGTCCTCCGCCACCAACTATTATGGCTTCATATTCTTTTTTAGGCTCAGGGTCTTTCCAAGCTTTCTCCCAATTTTCATGATATGAGAAAGCATTTTTAATAAGTGAAAATATTGAATAGTTATTTTTCATAATTACTGAATAATTACTTTATAAATGTTGATTATTCAATACAATCAGAAGTGACAATTTTATTGGAAGAGTGGGTGAGAGGCTGAAACCAGTCGTTTGCTAAATGACCGTGCGAGGAAACTTGTACCGAGGGTTCGAATCCCTCCTCTTCCGCCATTATTAATACAAAGGATCATCCTTAAAGAAGTTTATCATTGTAACTGGCTTTTGAGCTAAAATATAACGATAGACGTTGTAGTTCTCCAGTACTCTTTGAACATAATTTCTTGTTTCTTTAAATTTGATTAATTCAATCCAGTTTACATAATCAATTTGGTTCTTTTGTGGATTTTTATTTATTTTTTTCCAATATCTGACTCTTTTAGGTCCGGCATTATAAGCCGCTATTGCAAACGGATAAGCACCATCATATTCTAGAATTAGACCAGCTATATAATGAGAGCCTAAATTGATATTGTATTCTGCATCTTTAGTTAATCTAGATTTTGAGTAAGGAAGCTTTGCTTGTTTTGCAACTAATTTTGCAGTGTAAGGCATAAGTTGCATTAAACCCTTTGCTCCTGCATGACTGTTGGCTCTTAAATCAAATTCACTTTCCTGTCTTATTATTGAAAGTATAAATGCAGTATCGGGAATTTTTCTACCATTTATATAGTTTGGTGTACTAATAATAGGATAATTATATTTATTATGAAATCTTTTTTCATAAGATGCAAATTTGGCTATTTGAATAGCAAAATCAAATCTATCAATACTTGTGGCTAGTTCAGCCGCTAAAACCTCACTACCATTTTTTATATTATCATTAGCCAAATGCCTTAAAATATGTTTTGTATATTTATCTTCATTGAGTTCATCGAGTAGATAAATTGTTTTTACTAATTCTTTTTTAAAAAAATAATCTCTATATTCTTTTGAAACTTCAATATCTTTAGATAGTTCGAAAGGTTGATTGGGATTTAACTCCATAAATGCTAACTGACCATAATATGTAGTAAGAAAATTAGATGCTTTACCAAACCATTCATTAGCTAATTCATTTTTACCAAGTTTCTGATAAGTTTTAGCTAACCAATAGGCTCCCCTAGAAGTACTTATTGGATAACCAACGTTATTATAAAAATTTTCAAAATGATCCTTAGCTAATAAAGGATCATCTAAGAAACTCAATGCTATCCATCCGCTCATCCATTCTGCGGCTGCATACTCGGGTCCATCAGTCAAAGCATGATTACTTGCAATTTTATAGGCTAATGCAAATTTTTTTTTATAAATTAATGATCTTGAAATGATTTCTCGTTCAAACCACCACTTATCTGGCCTGACTAAATAATCTCTGGTATTTCTAATTTTTACTAAAATTTCAACAGAACTATCAACCCTTCCTCTTTTTCTTCTCCATTTTAATCTATCGTAATTTAAACCTGCATCATTTTTAAATTTTGCTGGAACTTTTGAAATAGCGTTATCTACACCATATGATTTACTCATTAACAATTGTCGTGCTGTATAAAGCAACTCATAATCTTTAGGTAAATATCTTAATAATCTTTTTAAATCCCAGTATTTATTATTCCAAGCTAAGTAATCTGCTCTTTTAATATAATCATCCGCATTAAGATACTTTTTGAATTTTTTTCTATAGAATCTTAATTCAGATTTGCTCAATTCGGCGGTAATCCATCCTTCTTTAATATAAGAAATACCTTTTTGTGTATTACCATTGAGAATTATGCTTTCTCCAAGTATCATTTTTCCAAAACCGCTTAGAGGTTCATCAACACCGAACCAATCGATAATTTTTTTGGGTGAAATAGTGTCTGTAGATAGTTTATGCTCTGCTAAATATTTTACTCTTCCCAATCGTGGATAATCCGCATTTTTGTCTATAAAAGTTTTATAATCGTAATATGATGCTTTGTTTCCTTTAGTTAATAAATGTCTCCATTGTATGAAATTATAGATTGATTTATCTCTAGCTTTTTTTGCAGTTTTCAATGCGGTTGGCCATTTTGCTTGTTTCATTTCTGAAATAGCCTTTTTCGCAATTTCGAAATCTTTCTTGTTATAATATTTAGATTTTTTCGCTGTATTGGTTTTTTTGGCTCCCGCAATTAAAGGTTTCTTTTTTGGTAGAATAATACCTAAGTCTTTTTCAGCTTTTAACTTTATTTCACCCTCAGACTTTTTTTTAATTTCCTCTACTATTTTTTTGGGAATTGGTTTTGGCAGAGGCTTCATTACATCAATTAATAATTTCTGGTCTTTTTCCGCTTTAGTTTGGATTGGTTTTTTTAAAGGTATTATTTCTGCAGAAAACAAAATAGTAATAGTAGAGAAGAAAAATAAATTGATAAAAAATATGAATTTTTTTAGCATAATCTTTTAGTATATGAATCCACAAACTATGTTATAAGTATTTATGTTCAAAGGATCAAATGTTGCTTTAATTACTCCATTTAAAAATGATAGTCTAGATGATGAAACTTACATTAAGTTAATCCATTTTCATATTGAAAATGGGACAAATGGTTTAGTACCAGCTGGAACAACTGGAGAGTCCCCAACTTTAAGCCACGATGAGCATGAAAGGGTAATTGATTTGTGTGTTAAAGAAAGTGATGGTAAATTGCCTGTATTTGCTGGCACTGGCTCAAACTCTACTGAGGAAGCGATTTCATTAACTACGCACGCTGAAAAAATGGGAGCAGATGGAGCTTTAATTGTAACTCCATATTATAATAAGCCTACTCAAGAGGGACTTTATCAACATTATAAAGCTATCAATGATAAATGTGGAATTCCAATTCTAATTTATAACATACCCGGAAGATCTGTGATCGATATGTCAGTTGAAACAATGGCAAGATTATTTGAACTAAAAAATATTATTGGAGTTAAAGATGCTACTGGAGATCTTACTAGAGTTGATAAAACACTAAAAAAATTAGGAAAAGATTTTATCCAACTCACTGGAAATGACGATAATGCTTTCGAATTTAACAAAAAAGGTGGAGTAGGTGCAATAAGTGTGACAGCTAACATTGCCCCAAAACTCTGTTCTGATTTCCAAAGATTTTCAAAGTCTAATAATGATAATGAAATTAAAGAGGCTGAGAGATTAAATGAAATATTGCAGCCTGTACATAATGCTATGTTTATAGAAAGTAATCCAAGTCCTGTTAAATATGCGGCAAAATTAATGAATTTATGTGATGATGACGTAAGATTACCATTAGTAAAAGTAACAGATAAAACTAAAGAAATTGTTAAAAAAGCTATCGAAACAGCTAAATTAATTTAATGAATAAAAAAACCAATAATGGTTTTAAAATAATTTGCCTAAATAGAAAAGCTAGTTTTAATTATTTTTTTGAGGATTTGTTGGAAGCTGGAATTGTCCTCAAGGGTTCTGAGATAAAATCTATCAGGGGAGGAAAAGTTAATATTGCCGACTCATACGCTGTTGAAAAAAATGGAGAATTAGTTCTAATTAATTCTCACATTGCATCATACAAGCAAGCGAGTTATTCAAATCATAAACCTTTGGATGACAGAAAACTTTTATTGAATAAAAAAGAAATAAATAAACTTATAGGTAAAATACAAAGAGAAGGGTTAACAATTATACCAACAAAAATGTATTTTAAAAAAGGAAAAGCCAAAGTTGAACTTGCTGTAGCAAGAGGGAAGAAACAATATGACAAGAGAATTACAAAAAAAAATAGAGACTGGAGTCGAGAAAAAGCACGATATGTCAGAAGATCTAGTTAATTCTGTATTTCTTGGTATAGGTTCAAATCTAGGGAATAAAATTAGAAATATTGAGAAAACGAAATTTAATTTAGTTATGAGTAATATAAAAATATTGAAATGCTCAAGTTATTATGAAAGTTTATCGTGGCCTAACGCAGATAATCCAAAATTTATAAACATAGTTTTAGAAATTGATACTAATTTTACTCCACAGGAGCTAATCAAGAAGTGCAAAGAAATTGAGAAAAAATTAGGCAGAAAGAATTTGCCAAAAAACTCTCCTCGTAAATGTGATATTGATATAATAGATTTTAGAAAAAAAAAGACCGTTGGAGAGGTGATTTTACCTCATCCAAGGATGGATACACGTAATTTTGTTCTTTTACCGCTCTTTGAGATTAATAAAAATTGGGTACACCCAATCTTAAATGTTAATATTAGAAAATTAATATCTTCATTATCAGATAGTGACATAAGATCTATTAAACAAATCTAAATAAGTGGTATAATAATTTATGTTAAATTCTGATGAATTAATAAATAAAGTTAAAATATATAATAAGTTTTTTAACGCCGAAAAACTTAATAAAGCCTATGACTTTGCCGTGAAAGCCCATAGTAATCAAAAGAGAGCATCTGGAGATCCATATTCTGTTCATCCTATAGAAGTCGCTAATATTTTAACTGATTTAAAATTAGATAGTGCAACAATAACCACAGGTTTGTTACATGATACTATTGAAGATACTTACGCAACTTACGAGACTATTAAAGGTGAATTTGGTGTTGAAGTTGCAGATTTAGTAGATGGCGTCACAAAAATTTCAGTCTTAGAAAATACTGCCTCTTCAAACTCTAAAGCTGAGAATTTTAGAAAACTGATCTTAGCAACTTCAAAAGATATCAGAGTTTTATTAGTCAAAATCGCAGACCGATTACACAATATGAGAACGATCAAGGCGATAAGTAAAGAGGAAAAAAAAAGGAGAATTGCTCAAGAGACTATGGAAATTTATGCTCCTTTAGCAGATAGGATGGGTATGCATAGAATAAGAGATGAACTTGAAGACCTATCTTTTGAAATTCTTAATAATGACGCTAGATTATTAATTCAAAAAAGACTTGATGAAATTAAATCAGATAAAAAAGATATTTTCAAAAGTATATCATCTGAATTTAATCAATTGTTAAATCTTAATAATATTAAATCAAAGATACATGGCAGAGAAAAAACACCTTTTTCAATTTGGAGAAAAGTTCAAAAAAAAAGAGTTTCATTAGAGCAAATTACTGACATCATAGGATTTAGAATTATCGTCGATAATATTGAAGATTGCTATAAATCTTTGGGAATTATTCATAAAGAATACAATTGTATACCTGGTAAATTTAAAGATTATATTTCCTCTGCTAAAATTAATGGATATAAATCGATACACACTTCTGTAATTGGTTCTTATAAAAAGCCAGTTGAAATTCAAATAAGAACAAATCAAATGCATGAATTTGCTGAAAGAGGTATTGCATCCCACTGGCAATATAAATCTTCTGAAAAATTCAATTCATTAACCTGGAAAGAATATGATTGGTTAAAAGATTTAGTTGAAATAATAGAAAAAAATGAAAACCCAGAACATTCGTATGAATATACAAAACTTCAAATGTTTCAGGAGAATGTATTTTGTTTTACTCCAAAGGGTTCTGTCATTAAGTTACCCAAAGATGCTACTGCAATTGATTTTGCTTATGCTGTGCACACAAAAATTGGTGATACAGCAACTGGTTGTGAGGTAAATGGTAATAAAAGTGACCTTCAAACTATTTTGAGGAATGGTGATCGAATTAAAATTATTACATCAAGAAATCAATCACCATCTTTGCACTGGATACCAACTACTAAAACGGGTAAAGCTAGAGCTGCAATCAGGAGATATTGGCACGACAGGGGTGAAAAAAAACAGGAAAGAATAAAAAAATATGACACCACATTATGGATTTCTCTACCTGATAAGCCAGGACAGTTAGGTAATGTGAGTTCATTAATTGGTGAGCATAAATTGAATATCTCAAATTTAGTAATGGCCGGTAAGACACCCGATTATATCAATTTTAAATTTCAACTAATAATTAGAGATTTAAAAAATTTCACTAATTTTATTGCAGAGCTTAAACAAAAAGGTATAAAATTTAAGATAATCAGACACGAAAATAAAAGAAATGCTTTCACACAAAAAATCCTTAGATATTTTAAGAAAAACTAATGCTCTATTAGAGGGACACTTTATTTTATCATCAGGATTACACTCATCAAAATATATTCAGTGTGCTAAACTTTTAAGTTATCCATCAATTGCAGAAAAAATATGTAAATCATTAGCTTTTAAGATAAAAAAAAATTTCAAAAAATTTGATCTTATTCTAGCTCCAGCTATTGGTGGTATTGTCATTGGATATGAAATTGGCAGGATTTTAAAAAAAGAGACGATTTTCTGTGAAAGAGTAGAAGGAAAGTTTACTTTAAGAAGAGGTTTTAAAATTAAAAAAGGAAATAGAGTTATTATAATTGAGGATGTTATTACAACTGGAAAATCTAGTATGGAATGTGTAAAATTGATAAGAAATTCTAATGCGACTTTAGTTGGTTTTGCCACCATTATAGACAGATCTACAAAAAAAACATTAAAAATAAAAAGAAGAATAATATCACATCTCAAAATTGAAGTACCAACCTATAAAGCAAACAAAATACCTAAAGAATTGATCTCGATTCCCATTTCAACACCAGGAAGCAGATTTATAAAGTGAAACGACTAGGTGTAAATATTGATCATGTTGCGACAGTAAGAAATGCTAGAGGTGAAATCCATCCTGACCCATATGAGGCTGCATTGTTTGTTAAAAAGAAAGGAGCAGACTCTATCACAATTCATCTTCGAGAGGATAGAAGACATATTAGGGATTTAGATGCAAAAAAAATATGCTCAATAAAAAATTTATTTGTAAATTTGGAGATTTCAACAAATCATAATATTGTAAAAAATGCTTTAAAAATAGAACCAAAATTTATTTGTATAGTACCTGAAAACAGAAACGAAATAACAACTGAAGGTGGTTTAAATTTACAAAAAAATGAAAATAGAATTAAAAAAATAATTTCTCAATTTAAAAAAAAAAAAATTAGAACAAGTTTATTTATAAACCCAAATATAAAAGATATCTATTTATCTAAAAAAATGGGTGCTGATTGTGTCGAAATACATACCGGGTATCTTTCAAATCTTGTAAAGTCAAAAAAAAATATTTCGAAAGAATTTTTAAAAATTAAAAAATGTTCAATATTAGCGTCAAAAATCGGCATAGAAGTTCATGCTGGACATGGTCTTGATTACAAATCTACTAAGATACTGACAAAAATAAATGAAATAAAAGAATTTAATATCGGACATTTTATTATCGGGGAGTCTATTTTCTATGGTTTACAATTCGTCATAAAAAAATTTAAGAGAATAATCAAAAATTAGAATGAAAATTTTAGGTATCGGTGTTGATATTGTTGAAAATAAAAGATTATCTAAATTGATAAAAAAAAAAAGTTTTCTATTGAGATTATTCACTATGGTTGAGATTAAAAACTCTAAATTATTAAGAGATAAATCAATCTATTTTTCAAAAAAGTTTGCAGCAAAAGAGTCGTTTTCGAAAGCACTTGGTACCGGTTTTAGAGGAGGTTTAAATTTTAAAGATATAGAAATTTTAAATGATAATTTAGGTAAACCGTATTTTAGATTAAATAATAAAACTAAAAAAATGATATCGAAAAATTTAAAAGTAAAAAATTTTGATATATTTCTTTCAATATCCGACGAAAAAGAATACTCAATTGCATTTACAATAATTCAGAAAAAAAATGTTCAATAAAAAATTTTTTATAGAGAACTTTAAGACACTTTCGTATGCTCTTATAATTGCTATAGTTATAAGATCTTTAATTATTCAACCATTTTATATTCCATCTTCATCGATGGAACCTGGTTTATTAGTGGGAGATAGACTTTTTGTAACAAAATATTCATATGGGTACAGCAAGCACTCATTTCCTTTTAGTCCACCAATTCTTAAAAAAAGAATTTTTACTAGAAATCCAAGTAGGGGTGATGTGATAGTTTTCAAAACTCCAGCAGATAATAGAACAGATTATATAAAAAGACTTATTGGTCTACCAGGAGATAAAATACAGTTTATAGACTCAAATTTATATTTGAATAATAGTGAAATTTTAAAATCTAAAATTTCAGACAAAGATATTATTTATTGCGGGAATAAGACTATCCAAGTTTTTACATTTGATGAAAAATTGCCTAATGGAAAAATATATAAAACAGTTTATTTAAAGAGTTTTACTTTTAAGAATTCAGATGTGTTTACTGTCCCTAGTGATCACTATTTCTTTTTAGGTGATAACAGGGATTGTTCAAAAGATAGCAGATATTTAACTAGTGTAGGCTATGTGCATAAAGATAATCTTGTAGGTAAAGCACGATTTATCTTTTTTTCATCCGATAGATCAGTTGGCAGCATTTTCGCTTTTTGGAAATGGAATAAATCTATACGATTTGACAGGTTTTTTAAAAAGATTATTTAATGAAAATTGATTATTCTAAACTTGAGAAAAAAATAGATTATAAATTCAAAAATAAAAATTTGCTTATTCAAAGTCTTACTCATAAAAGCTTTAATAAAATAAAAAATAATGAGAAAATTGAATTTTTAGGAGATAGAGTTTTAGGTTTAGTTATTGCAAAAAAACTTTTAGAAATTTATCCAGAGGAAAAGGAGGGAATTTTGGATAAAAAATATGCTTCACTGGTAAATAAAAAGACATGTCTAGAGATTGCAAAAAGTATAAATCTTCAAAATTATATTTTAATTTTTAATCCAAAAAATAAATCTATAGTAATCGAGGATAAAGTTATATCAGATAGTTGCGAAGCTTTAATAGGTGCAATTTATCTTGATAGAGGATTTAATTTAACTGAAAAAATAATTTTAGACTTATGGAAAAAAAAAATAAAAGAAAGTGTGATTACACAAATAGATGCAAAAACAAAACTTCAAGAATTTTCTTTAAAAAAATTTAAAAGACTTCCTATTTATAAGATAATTTCTAATACAGGCCCCAGACATAAGCCTATATTCAGGGTTGCTGTAAAATTACAAAGTACAAAATTTTATAATGGTGAAGGTAAATCTAAAAAAGAGGCTGAACAGGATGCTGCTCTACTTTGTTTAAATGATAATTTGATTTAATGAATTGGGACGATACAGGTTTTTTAATTTCTAAAAATAGATATAATGAAAATTCTATTATTTCAGATTTTTATACTAAAAATCACGGAAAAATATCAGGTATCGTTTTTGGAGGTACTTCAAAAAAAATCAAAAATTATCTTCAAATTGGAAATCAATTGTATTTAAATTATAATTGCAAGTCTGAAAATAAATTAGGATATTTTAAATTAGAAATACAAAAAGTTTATTCTCCTATTTATTTTGAAAATTCTCAAAAACTTTCATGTATTAATTCTGTAATGAGTCTAATTCGTTTACTAACAGCCGATTCTCAATCTAATATCAGGATATTTGATCTTATTGAAAAATTTTATTTAATACTTTTAAGTGATGAATGGTTAAAAAATTATATTTTTTGGGAATTAGAATTACTTAAAACTCTGGGATTTGATTTAGAATTAGATAAATTGGCCACTAAAGAACTATTAAACGGTAATATGGTATATTTTGTAAAATCTAACACTGAAAAAAAAGTAATACCTAATTTTTTAATTGAGAAAAAACTTATAGTTAATGACTTGAATACTCTTCTGAATGGATTGAGGTTAGTAAGTGATTTTTTAGATAAAAACATATTAAAACCGAATAACTTAAACTACCCAATAAGTAGAACTCAATTTATAAATTCATTAAAATAATTAGGGTAAAATCTCGTTTAACCTATCAGCGTAATAGCTTACTATTGCGTTTGCACCAGCTCTTTTAAAACTCATTAAATTTTCAAAAATTGCATCTTTGTTAATTATCTTTTTCTCTACAGCATTAGATAACATACTATATTCACCCGAAACTTGATAAGCAAAAACTGGTATTTTAAATTTGTTTTTTATTGATCTAATAATATCAAGATAAGGTAAACCAGGTTTAACCATAATCATATCTGCGCCTTCTTTTATATCTAAAGCTACCTCTCTTAATGCCTCATCGTAATTTCTAAAATCCATTTGATAAGTTTTTTTATCTCCTTTTAATGCAATTTTAGATCCTACAGCATCTCTAAAAGGTCCATAAAAGCTAGATGCGTATTTAACTGCGTATGATAAAATTTGAATATTTTTGAAATTCTTTTTATCCAAAGCTTTTCGGATACTACCAATTCGACCATCCATCATATCTGATGGCGCTAAAACATCGCATCCCATTTGAGCTTGTAATAATGATTGCTTAATTAATATTTCTATGGTTTCGTCATTAACTACTTCACTTGATTTAAGAACACCATCATGACCATGTGTTGTGTAAGGATCTAAAGCTACATCACACATTATTCCAATTTTGTCTTTGTATCTTTTTTTAATGTATCTTATAGCTTTACAAACTAAATTATCTTCGTTGAGAGCTTCATTTCCCAAATAATCTTTCAATTTAGATGATGTATAAGGAAATAGAGCAACCATAGGTATCTGATTTTTAATAGCTCGATCTAAGATTATTCCCAATCTATTAATAGAATATCTATTTACACCCGGCATAGATTTGATTGGTTGAATCTTGTTTTTACCGTCTATCAAGAATATGGGAAGAATAAAGTCATTAGGTGATAAATTATTTTCTGAGACAAGTCTTCTTGACCAGTTGTTTTTTCGGCTTCTTCTAAGTCTCAAACTTGGATATTTTCCTGTAATCATATTTAATTATATTTTAAAAATGCGACAAATGTAATATACACATATATAGTAAAAAAGGTACAAAGCAAACACGATGAAAATTGATAATACTAAAATAATAAACCTGAATGCAAAAAAAGAAGAACGAGTTTTGAATTTTAGTGATTTTCAAAAACAAGAAGTAAAGTTTGATATTTCAAAACTTCAAGAAGCATATAATCAAATTATTCAGATTAAAAAGTTTGAGGATGCAGGTGTTACTCATTTTGGTGCTATATCATTGACTCAAATTCCGGGAGATCCAGAGTCTATAAAAGGGAATAAAGCAAGAGGTGTTTATTGGACTAAACCAGACAAATCTGGCAAAGAGGTTTCAAGAGATGTGATGATAAATGAGTCTGCATATTCTGAATTTATTAAAGATTACGAAAATACTTATTTTAAATATGTATATGATGTTTTGTCATCAAAATATAAATTAGGTAGAATGAGAATTCTACTCAAAAGACCGAGATCAACTTTAAGTTGGCATAGAGACCCAGAGCCTAGATTACATATACCTATAATTACGAATCCTGGTTGTATTATGGTTATAGATAACGTTGCTAAACATATGCCAGCAGATGGTTCCGTTTGGATTACAAATAATACAAAATATCACAACGCCTTTAATGGTGGTGAAGAAAATAGAGTACATCTAGTTGCATGTATTCTAGATTATAATTTTAACTAATTTGAAAAAAATATTTATTTCTTCAGATCACGCTGGATTTGGACTAAAAGAGAATATAAAAAAACACCTTAAAAATAAAAAATTAAATTTCAAAGATCTTGGACCTTTCAATGATGATAGCGTTGATTATCCTGATTACGCACATAAATTAGCAAAAAAAGTCAAAGTAAGTAAAAATAATGTTGGTATTTTGGTATGTGGCTCAGGCACGGGTATGAATATTGCGGCAAATAAGCATAAAAATATACGTGCAGCTCAGTGTTTTAATACAAAATCAACCAAATTATCCAGATTGCATAATGATGCAAATATCATTACATTAGGATCTAGGTTAATTAGTAAAAAAAATGCCTTGAAATTTGTGAGTATTTTTTTAAATACTAATTTTGATGGTGGTAGACACTTAAAAAGAATAAAAAAGATATAGATATGTCTAGTGAAAAAAATTATTTAAACGATAGTTACAAAAGTTTCTTTGAAGATAGTTTATCTGTAAAAGATCCTGAAATTTATAAAGCAATTCAAGATGAGTTATTAAGACAACAGCAACATATTGAATTAATAGCATCAGAAAATATTGTTTCACAGGCGGTATTGGAAGCTCAGGGTTCTGTATTAACTAATAAATATGCTGAAGGTTATCCAGGTAAGCGTTATTATAACGGATGTGAACACGTTGATGTTGCAGAAAGTCTTGCTAATGATAGATTAAAAAAATTATTTGATTGTAAGTTTGCTAACTCGCAACCACATTCAGGTGCACAAGCTAACGGTGCTGTCTTTTTAGCTTTATTGAATCCTGGCGATACTTTTATGGGAATGAGTTTAAATTCTGGTGGACATATAACACATGGATTAAAAATTTCAATGTCAGGTAAATGGTTCAATGCGATAGGTTACGATGTTGATAAAGTATCTGAATTAATTGATTACGACAATGTTGAAAAACTTGCATTAGAACATAAACCAAAACTTATTATTGCTGGTGGAAGTGCTTACTCAAGAGTAATAGATTTCAAAAGATTTAGAGAAATTGCAGATAAAGTTGGAGCTTATTTAATGGTAGACATGGCACATTTTTCAGGTTTAGTTGCTGGTAAAGGATATCCTAATCCTTGTGATTATGCTCATGTAGTTACCTCAACAACTCATAAAGTGTTTAGAAGCGCGAGGGGTGGAATAATTTTAACTAATCACGAAGATCTTGCTAAAAAATTTAATACAGCCGTATTTCCCGGTTATCAAGGTGGACCCTTAATGCATATCATTGCAGCTAAAGCCGCAGGATTTCTTGAAGCTTTACAGCCAGAGTTTAAAGATTATATAAAAACAGTTTTAGCCAATGCTAAAATTTTAGCAGAAACTTTAAAAAACAATGGATTTAAAATTTATTCAAATGGGACAGACACTCATTTGATGTTAGTAGATTTAAGACCTTACAATGTGAAAGGCAATCTTGCAGCTGAAAGTTTATCTAGAGCAAACATCACTTGTAATAAAAACGGCATTCCTTTCGATACGGAAAAACCAATGATTACTTCTGGTATAAGACTTGGAACTCAAGCAGCAACCACTAGAGGATTTGGTTTAAATGAATTTAAAACAGTAGGTGAATTAATTACAAAAACAATTAAGGGCCTGTCAGAAAATCCAACAGATAACAGTAAGATTGAAAATGAAGTAAAAAATGAGGTTATATCTTTAACCTCATCGTTTCCGATATATAAGAACTTATAGTAAATGATTTGTTCAATATGTAAAAAAGGGGAGACCTCTGTTGTCGACTCTAGACCTACAGAAGATGGAACAGCGATAAGAAGAAGAAGACTTTGTGTATGTGGAGCGCGTTTTACTACATTTGAAAGAGTTCAATTTAGGGAAATTATGGTAATAAAAAAGAATGGAAGAAAATCTGTATTCGATAGGGATAAATTATCAAAGTCAATTTATATAGCCATGAAAAAACGTCCAATAGATACTGAAACTACTGAAAAATTTATTAGTAAAATTTCTAGAACCTTGGAAGAACTAGGACAAAGTGAGATTTCAACAAATACTATAGGGACAATGGTTATGGAAGGATTAAAAGAGTTAGATCCCGTTGCTTATGTCCGCTTTGCTTCTGTATACAGAAATTTTAGAGAAGAAAAAGATTTTGTACAATTCGTGGACAAGCTTGATGTCTACAAAAAAAGATAAATTTTCATTTAAAGATAAATTATATATGGAGATAGCCTTAAAACTGGCTAAATCTAGATATGGTCATACAGGATTAAACCCGTCTGTTGGATGTGTGATTGTTAAAAATGATAAAATCATTTCAATAGGTCAAACATCAATTAATGGAAGACCTCATGCGGAGTTTAACGCAATTAAAAAATCTATTTATAATTTGGAGGGATCAAAAATGTATGTGACCTTAGAGCCATGTTGTCATCATGGTGTGACACCACCTTGCACAAATTTAATTGTAAAATCAAAAATTTCAGAGGTGATTTACTCGGTGCCAGATATAGATGTCAGAGTCAAGAATAAAAGTTTTAGACTTTTAAAATCAAAAAAAATTAAAGTTAAAAAAGGACTTTTAAAAGAAAAGGTTAAAAATTTTTACTCAACATATTTTTTCAATAGAAAGAAAAAATTACCATATGTAACTGGTAAAATTGCCGTTTCAAAAAATAATTTAATTTATAGTGAAATAGATAAAAAAATTACAAACAGTAGGGCTGATAAATTTACTCATTTATTAAGATATAAAAATGATTCATTAATGATTTCATATAAAACTTTAAATAAAGATGATCCAAAATTAAATTGCAGATTAAAGGGTTTAGAGAAATACACGCCGAAAAGAATTATTCTAGATAATAAACTTAATACTAATATTAACAGTTTTATAGTTAACACGGCTAATAAATCTAATACTACTATTTTTTATAACAAAGCAAATAAATCCCAAATCTTAAAATTTAAAAAAAAAGGAATTAATTTGATATCTTCTAAAATTGATAATAAAGGAAGATTCGATATTAAATTTTTGTTAAAAAAATTGTATAAATTGAATTGCAGAAATTTATTAATAGAGGGAGGTGATGAATTAACTAACTATCTTTTGAAAAACAAAATTTTCAATAGATTTTATTTATATGAAAGCACCAAAAAACTCTCAAAAAAATCTAATCATTTGAATTTTAATAGTTTAAACTTATTGAGACAGAAATATAAAAAGAAAATTAGATTAAAACTAAATTTAGGAAAAAATAAAATTACATTGTATAAAAATTAGTATGTTTAATGGAATTATATATAATCAAGGTACAATTAGAAAAATTGTTAAAAGACCTAAGGGGATTAATATATTTGTTAAAAGTAATCTTAAAGTATCAAAAAAAGATATTGGATTATCAGTAGCTTGTGATGGTGTATGCTTAACTTTGATTTCGTACAAATCAAAGTTAATGGAGTTTTATCTTTCAAAAGAAACAATAAACCGTTCTAAATTTAAATATTTAAAAAGCAAAGACAGAATTAATTTAGAATTACCGCTAAAATACGGAACAAAAATTTCAGGACATATTTGTCAAGGTCATGTCGATACAGTTGCGAAAGTTTTAAGTATAAGAAAAATTGATAAATCATTTATTTTTGATTTTCAAATTCCCAAAAAGGAAAGGAAACATCTTATCGAAAAGGCTTCAATTTGTGTAAACGGAATATCACTTACAATTTCAAAAGTAACAAACAAAGGTTTTCAAATTTGGATAATCCCGCATACCTATAAAAAAACCAATTTATCTAAACTTAATAAGAATGGTCTAGTAAATATTGAGATAGATATCTTATCTAAATACGTTAGAAATTATTTTTATGAAAAAAAATAATTTTGCGTCAATAGAAACAATCATAAGTGTTGCAAAAAAAGGCGGCATGTTCATCCTAGTTGATGACGAAAAAAGAGAAAATGAAGGTGATTTAGTAATATCATCATCGGACTCAACAGCCAAAAATATTAATTTTATGGCAAAATATGGTCGAGGTTTAATTTGTTTAGCAATGGATAGTTTACAAGCTAAAAGATTAAATTTGTCTTTAATGTCACCTGTAAATCAATCTAGAAATAAAACAGCTTTTGCAATCTCAATAGAGGCAAAAAAGGGTATTACAACGGGTATATCGGCTAAGGATAGAGCAAAAACTATAAAGATTGCATCAAAAAAAAATGTTACTAAAAAAGAAATAGTATCACCTGGTCATGTTTTTCCAATTATCGCAAAAGAGGGAGGTGTCCTTGTAAGAGCAGGCCATACAGAAGCTTCTGTTGATATATCAAAATTAGCAAAAAAAAATAATTCGGCTGTCATTTGTGAAATTATGAATGAAAATGGTTCAATGGCAAAAGGTCAAGATCTATTTAATTTCGCAAAAAAGCATAAGCTCAAGATTGGAAAAATAGAGGATTTGATTGCTTTCAGACTAAAAAAAGAGAAACTTATAAGCCTTAAAAAGCAAAGCCAAATCATAGTAAAAAAACAAAAATATAAAATTAAAATTTATGAGAATTTACTGGATGGCGCAGAACATTTTGCCTTAATTAAAGGTAAGATTAAATCTGGTATTATGCCCAGAGTAAGAGTAATTTCATCTAATGTTGTTCAAAATTATTTAATTAATCAAAAATTACCCAATTCATTTAATAAAACTTTAAATTATTTTAAAAAATACCAAAATTGTGTTTTAGTATTTATAAATGACTCTAATTTAAGATCGGTAACACAAACATTAAAGAAATATAATAACAAAGAATTTACAAAAAAAACAAATGAGAAATCAATTAAAAATTATGGTATTGGAGCTCAAATAATTAAAGATCTTAAAATAAAAAATATGATATTGATTACTAGATCATTAAAAAAAGTTATTGGACTTGATGGATATGGAATAAAAATTAAAAAACAAGAATTAATATAATGAACAAAAAACTTTTAATTGTTTTAGCAAATTATTATAAAGAAATAAGTAACGAATTATTAAAAAGTGCTTTAAAGAATATACCAAAACATAGTAGAGTAAAAATTATTAAAGTTCCAGGTGTTTTTGAAATTCCAGTCATTATATCAAAAAATTTAAAAAAATATGATGCATTCTTGGCTTTAGGTTGTGTTATCAAAGGTCAAACCCCTCATTTTGAATTTATCTCACAGGCTACTACCAATGCAATAATGGATATGTCTGTGAAACATAAAAAGCCAATAGGCAATGGTATTATTACTTGTTTGAATATGAAACAGGCAAAAGCTAGAAAAAAAAAGGGTTCGGAAGCTGCAAATGCAGTAGTTTCAATTTTATTACAAAAATGAAAACTTATTTTAAACCAAAAAATAATCCTAGAGTAATCATTATTCAAAAACTTTATGGAAAATTTTATAATGAGGATAATGATTTAGACTTTCCAAAACATAGGTTTAAAAAATTTATTAAAGACATTGTTTTAGGAACAATTGAAAGAAATGATCTCATTTTGGATGAATTAAATAATAAACTTGGAGATCAATTTATTTTGAAAAAATTAGATAAAATTTTTCAAACCATTCTTAAAGCTGCAACCTACGAATTTATGTATAAACCAAACCTATCAATAAATATCATTATTAAAGAATATCTAAACTCTTCTAATTTTTTTCTTGAGGATTCACAGACAAAATATCTTAATGCTCTATTAGATGATTTAGGAAAAAAATTGAGATCTAAAAATGCAAGAATTTGAATTAGTAAGTAAATTTTTTTCTAATTTATCAAAGTTCAATAAATCTGCTCTTGGTCTAAATGATGATGTTTTTTTTGATAAAAAAAAGAAAATAGTAATTTCTGTTGATACCTATAACATAAATACACATTTTATAGATTTCAGATCACCTGATCTTGTAATTAAAAAAATTTTGAGGTCATCTATTTCAGATTTAATTTGTAAAGGTGTGAAACCAAAATTTTATTTTATATCAGGTTCTGGTAATAAAAAAAATTTTACAAAAAAGAATTTATTTAAAATTTCAAAATCACTTAAAAATGAACAAGAAAAATATAATATAATTTTATGTGGAGGAGATACGACTTTTTCCAATAAATTAAGTTTCACCATAACTTCATTAGGATATTCTAATAATATAGTATTTAGAAATAAAGCAAGATTGAATGATGACATTTATGTAACGGGAAACTTAGGCGATAGTTACATTGGTCTCCAAATACTTAAAGGTAAAATTAAAGTTAATAATAAAATGTCTAATTTTTTTATCAAAAAATATTATCAACCAGATTTACAATTAAAGTTTACAAAAAGTCTTTTAAAATTAGCGAATACGTCAATTGATATTTCAGACGGTTTAATTGATGATCTAAAAAAATTAATTAATAGACAAAATTTCTCTTTTCATATTAGTGAAGAAAAAATACCTGTATCGAGGTTTTTAAATCAGCTAATAAAGAAAAAAAATTTTAAAAAAGTAAATATAACGTCTAAAGGTGACGATTATCAGATCCTTTTTACAGCCAGTCACACTAAATCAAGAATCATCAAAAAAATCTCAAAAAATACAGGTATTAAAATTACTAAAATTGGTAAAATTGTATCCGGTAAAAATAGATCTAAGATTATAAATGTAAGAAATAAGCAATTTGAGGCTAAAAATAAAGGTTATATTCATCAATTCTGAAAGTTAATCGTTGTCTTTTTTATCTTTTTTTGTATTGTCCGGGCTTAAAAATAACAACCAACAACTAAGGTTTATATGAGCTCAACAGCAGAAACAATATTATTATATACAATTGTAGCAGGTCTATTATCTATCGTTTATGGATTTTTAACTGGAAAGAATATTCTTAATTCAAGTGCAGGGAATGCAAAAATGCAAGATATTGCCTCAGCTATTCAAATTGGAGCAAAAGCATATCTCGCGAGACAATACAAAACTATAGCAATTGTTGGGGTTGTTGTTTTGGTAATTGTTAGTGTTGCTTTTAGTCCTCTTGTTGGTCTAGGTTACTTAATTGGCGCTGCTTTATCGGGGATAGCTGGTTATGTAGGCATGTTAGTTTCTGTAGAGGCGAACGTAAGAACTGCGGAAGCATCAAGAAAAGGTTTAGCTGAAGGACTTTCTGTTGCATTCAAATCTGGTGCAGTGACAGGTATGCTAGTTGCTGGTCTAGCTCTATTGGCAATTGCAGTTTATTATTTTTTATTACTAAAATTTAAAGTTGACGAAAGAGAAATAGTCAATGCTCTTGTTGCTCTTGGATTTGGTGCGTCATTAATTTCAATTTTTGCTAGATTAGGTGGTGGAATTTTTACTAAAGGCGCTGATGTTGGTGCTGACCTAGTTGGTAAAGTGGAGGCAGGAATACCCGAGGATGATCCTAGAAATCCAGCTGTAATAGCAGATAATGTTGGAGATAATGTTGGAGATTGTGCTGGAATGGCTGCAGATTTATTTGAAACTTATGCAGTTACCATCGTTGCAACAATGGTTCTTTCATCAATTTTTTTTGTTGGAGATTTAAATATGATGGTTTACCCTCTATCAATTGGTGCTGCATGTTTAATCACTTCAATTATTGGAACTTTTTTTGTTAAACTTGGAAAAAATAACAACGTAATGAATGCGTTATATAAAGGTTTTATAGTTTCAGCAGTAGCCTCTTTATTGATTCTTTGGCCAGTAACTGATCATGTAATTGGTTTTTCAAATGAATATAATGTAAATAATAAAACTTTTAATGGAATGGATTTGTATTATTGTGGAGTAATTGGTCTTGTAATTACTGGCTTATTAATATGGATCACTGAATATTATACAGGGACTGGATATAGACCTGTAAAATCAGTAGCTTTATCATCGACAACTGGTCATGGAACTAATGTTATTCAAGGTTTAGCGGTTTCTATGGAAGCAACTGCAATACCTGCTTTAGTTATTGTATCTGGTATTTTAGTTACTAATTCAATTGCCGGATTGTTTGGAATTGCTATTGCTGTTACAACCATGCTTGCTTTAGCTGGAATGGTTGTTGCTTTAGATGCTTATGGACCCGTAACAGATAATGCAGGGGGTATCGCTGAAATGTCTAATCTTGAAAAAAAAGTAAGAAAAACCACGGATGCATTAGATGCAGTGGGAAATACAACAAAAGCAGTAACAAAAGGTTATGCTATTGGTTCCGCAGGTCTAGGTGCTCTGGTCTTATTTGCTGCTTATACAGAGGATATAAAACACTTTTCTAAAGAAACTGGGTCTAAATTAGAAGGAATAGTGGTTACTTTTGATTTATCAAATCCTTACGTTGTAGTAGGATTATTAATTGGGGGTATGTTACCATATTTATTTGGATCAATGGGAATGCAGGCTGTAGGTAGAGCCGGTGGTGCTGTGGTTGTTGAAGTTAGAAGACAATTTAAAAAATACCCAGGTATAATGAAAAGGAAACAAAAACCTGATTATGCCAAATTAGTAGATTTATTAACAGTCGCTGCAATAAAAGAAATGATTATACCATCATTATTGCCTGTTCTTTCACCAGTGATATTGTATTTTATAATCCTTTCTATAGGGGGACAAGTTGCTGCTCTTGCGGCAGTTGGTGCAATGTTACTTGGTGTTATCATAACAGGACTTTTTGTTGCAGTTTCTATGACCGCAGGTGGCGGTGCATGGGATAATGCAAAAAAATATATCGAGGATGGTAATCATGGAGGTAAAGGATCAGAAGCTCATAAAGCTGCAGTTACTGGTGATACAGTTGGAGATCCATACAAGGATACAGCTGGACCAGCCGTAAATCCGATGATTAAGATTACAAATATTGTTGCATTATTATTGTTAGCTGTAATTGCTGGTTAGGTTAGCGACCTAATGTTCCTCTTTTTTTACCAAGAGGATCATCGATTTTAGTCATTACACCAGACAATGCCTTAGACACAAAAGACTCTCCGTCAGTAATTGTTTTCGTTGTTTTATTTGTAAATTCAAGTTTATTAAGATCATCTTGATTTAAAAATTCTTTATTAATTAACATTCCTCTATTATCTACTTCTAATAACAAAATGTTATTTGCAATTAATTTTTTCTTTCCAAGTTTTAATAATTTTGAATTAGAAGTTTTCCTTTCCAGATATATTAAAATATCTTCATCAAAATAACTTGTTGAAGATGGTGGACCTAATAAACTTTTTATTTGATTTATATTAGTTTGGTTTATCAATAATTCTTGACTTTTAGCTTCTAAATTATGAATACCGTGATGATTGACAACTTTATTTAATTTACAACTAGTTAAGAAAATTGCTAAAATAATTAAAAAGATTTTCATGAAATGAATTATATACATTTTTATAACAAATTAATTAAATTAACTACAAATAAAACACTTTATAAAAGCCTTGGTAAACAAGATAGTTTTAATGATAGGTTGCTAGTTTTTTTATTCCATTTTGCTTTTTTTTTAAAGGTATTCAAATCTGAAGAAAATGAAAAAAAATTGCAAGAAATATATGATTTTAATTTCAGACAGCTAGAATTAAGTATAAGAGAAATTGGATATGGTGATCAATCTATTAATAAAAAAATGAAAGATTATATTAATGTTTTTCATGCTATTGTTTCTGATATTCATTTTTGGGATGATTTAGAGGATATCAAAAAGAGAGAAATTATATCTAAATTTTTGGAAAATTTTAAAAATATTGAGGAATTGGCAGATTATTTCAATAATTATTATTTAAATTTATCAAAAAATACTTTGAATTCTTATTTAAAAAGTGTAATTAACCCATAATTATGGCAGTTCCAAAACGTAAACAAACTCCTTCAAGGACTGGAATGAGAAGAGCTAAAAATATGAAATTTTCGGCTAAAAATGTTGTTGAAGATAAAAAATCAGGTGAATACAGATTATCTCACCATCTAGATTTAAAAACTGGTATGTATAAAGGCCGTCAAGTTATAGACCCAAAAGATTAAATAATTTAATATTAAGTAATGGCTGATTTGATAAAAATTGCAGTTGATGCAATGGGTGGTGATAATTCTCCTAAAAAAGTTATTGATGGTATTATTTATAATCACAAAAATAATAAAGGAAATTTTTTCAAAATTTTTGGTGATAAAGATAAGATTATTTCATTGCTTAAAGATGAAATTGATAATCAATATTACGAGATAATTCATACAGAGAATTTCGTTTTGAGCACAGATAGTCCTTTAGAGGCAGCAAAAAAGGGGAAAAATACAAGTATGTGGCTAGCAATAGAAAGTGTTAAAAAAAAAGAGGCAGATGTAGTTATTTCAGCAGGTAATACTGGAGCCTTATTAGTAATCGCAAAATTAAATCTGAAGATGATACAAAACATTGATAAGCCTGCATTATCAGCTTTATGGCCTAATAAGAATGGAATGAGTGTTGTTTTAGATTTAGGTGCTAATATTGAATGCAGCTCTAAAAATCTATTTGATTTTTCAATTATGGGTGCATCTCTTTATACATCTTTATACCAAGATAAAAAACCAAATATTGGTTTATTAAATATAGGTTCTGAGGAACTTAAAGGAAATGAAACTATCAAAGAAACATTCAAAATACTAAGTAATAAAAAATCTGAAAATTATAATTTTGCTGGATACATAGAAGGTAATCAAATTATGGATGGTAAAATAAATGTAATAATTTCCGATGGATTTACAGGAAATATAGCTCTAAAAACAGCAGAGGGAACTGCAAATTTCATTGTTAAAGAATTAAAGAATGCAATGAGTGGTTCACTCTTAGGAAAAATTTCTTCCTTACTAAATTATTATAATTTAAAAAAATTTAAGAACAGATTAGATCCAAGACTATACAACGGTGCAATTTTTTTAGGTTTAGACTCACCAGTTGTTAAAAGTCATGGTGGTACAGATTTTATAGGATTTTCAAATTCTTTAGATGTTTGTCATAAAATCGTTAAAGGGAATTTGATTGAAAAAATAAAGTTTAATATTTAAGATGAGAATAAATTTAACTAAAAAAGACTTAATCAACCAAATTTATATGCAGTTAGGTTTTTCAAAACTAGTGTCTGAAAATCTTATTAATGATTTTCTTTCAACAGTTATACTTAACCTGAAAGAGGAAAAAAAACTCAAATTATCAGGCTTTGGAACTTTTTCCATAAGAAGAAAAAAATCAAGAATTGGCAGAAATCCTAAAACAAAAGAACCTACAGTTATTTCGAGTAGGGACGTTGTCTTATTTAAACCTTCAAAAGAATTTAAGAAATTTATTAATAATAAAAATGGCTGACAAATCTGAGCAAGCTTATAAAACAATAGGGGAAGTAGCTGAAATTTTAGAATTAAAGTCGAAAAATAAGAGAGTTTTTTCAACTCACACTATTAGATTTTGGGAAACAAAATTCAAGCAAGTTAAACCAAAATTACTTAATTCCAATAGAAGATATTATGATCAAAAGACTATAAATATACTAAAAAAAATAAAATTTCTTCTTAAGGACCAAGGTATGACAATTAATGGAGTTAAAAAAATCTTAGATAATCCAAGTAATAACGATACTTTAAATCTTGACGAAATTTCAAATAATTCTATAAGGACGAATAATTTTAAAAATAAAGTTTTAAAAATTTCTAAGATAGTTAAAAACTTAAAAAATTATAAGTAATGGCAAAAAAAACACACGTAAAGGTTAGATTAGTTCCTGAAAGTAAACCAGACAGCTCATTTTTTTACTATGTAAAAAAACCAGCAGGTGGTGAAAAAGCAAAAGTAAAACTTTCAGCCCGAAAATACAATCCGAGTACCCGTAAACATGAAGTTTTTGTTGAAAAAAAACTTCCACCTCATAGCAAATAATTATTTTTTTTTAAAGTTTCTTTTTTCATAATCAATGTAAGACCAAATCATATTTTTCCATATACGATTAGTAATCTTAGGATCTATTTTATTTGCTATGGATTTTTTTCTTATATTTTTTAAAATTATTTTGATTCTTTTATTATCAACTATTTCTTTTTTTTTATCCTTTAGTTTTAAAACATGATTTACAAGATTAGTTCTTTGTTTTATTAGTTTAATTAATGAATTATCTAATTTATCTAACTTCAATCTTATTTTATTAAGTTTTTTTCTACTTAAAGGCGACATTTATATATTTGGATAATATAAAAATTATTATATTTATCCTCACATGTATACAACAAATACGAAAATAAATAATCAATTATCAATTTGGTTAATCGTTATGTTTTTGATTATATCCTTTATGATAATAGTCGGAGGTTTAACAAGACTTACTGACTCAGGTCTTTCAATAACGGAATGGGAATTATTTTCTGGATTCTTTCCACCTCTTAATAAGAAAGATTGGATTATTTATTTTAATCTTTATAAACAAATTCCTGAATTTAAATTACAAAATTACAATATGACTTTAAATGAATTTAAAGTGATTTTTTGGTGGGAATGGGCTCATAGATTTCTTGGTAGAGTGATTGGTCTTGGATACTTAATACCACTAATTTATTTTTCTTTTAAGATTAAGATTACTAAATTATTAAATCTATATTTCATTTTTTTTCTCATATGTTTTCAAGGTTTCATTGGCTGGTATATGGTTAGAAGTGGATTAGTTGATAGAGTGGATGTAAGTCACTTTAGACTATCTTTACATTTGCTTGTTGCTTTTTTTATTTTATCTTTAATATATTGGAATTATCTAAAAATTAACGTATCAAGAAACACAACAAACAAACTAAATTCATTAATTCCTTTATTATTCTTAATCCTAATTTTTTTACAAATTTCAATTGGTGCTTTTGTTTCTGGTATGGATGCAGGAAAAATCTATAATTCGTGGCCTTTAATGGGGAGTTCATTTTTTCCTGATGACAATAACTTTAATAATCTATTTAAAATTGCGGCTCTAAGTGATCCTTCATTAGTACAGTTTATTCATCGTAATTTAGCTTACTTGATAGGAATTTTTTATATTTTAATTTTCTACAAGATTTATAAAAACAAGATGAGTGATTTATATAAACCAATTAACTATTTGGGTATATTTATAATTCTTCAGATTATATTAGGTATTTATACGGTCTTATATGGTGCACAGATTTATGTTGCATCTCTGCACCAAATAAGCTCAATTTTTTTAGTTAGCTCAAGTATTTATTTTTTTTATTTAAATACAAAATTTAACTAACAGCTTTTAAGCTTCCTTTCGATGATTTGTTCAAGGCTTGATCTAAATCATCAATAATATCATCAATATGCTCAATACCTATACAAAGTCTAACATAGCTTTGGGTCACACCTGATGCTGCTAATTCTTTTTCATTTAATTGACTATGAGTAGTGCTAGCAGGGTGTATAGCTAAACTTCTTGCATCACCAATGTTTGCGACATGATAGAACATCTTTAAAGACTCAATAAATTTTTTGCCAGCTTCAATACCACCTTTAAGTTCAATACCAACCATTGGCCCATTTCCACCTTTGAGATATTGTTTAGCTCTATCAGCAATTTTATTTTCATGCTCCGTCGAATATATGACTTTAGTTACTTCTTTACGTTTTTTTAAGAAATTGACTACCTTATCAGCATTTTCGCAATGTTGCTTCATTCTTAGAGCTACTGTTTCAAGTCCTTGAATTATCGCAAAAGCATTATCTGGTGCTAAAGCTGAACCTAAATCTCTAAGCAAACAAACCCTTGCTCTGACTGCAAAGGGCACATTAGCTCCTGTTAATTCTGGCACAGCTTTTCCCCAAACTACACCTCCATAACTCGCATCAGGTTCATTAAATAAAGGTTGTCTCTTAGGATCTGCAGTCCAGTCAAAGTTACCACTATCAACTATACTTCCAGCAACAGCAGTTCCATGTCCACCAATATATTTTGTTAATGAATGTATAACAACGGCCGCTCCATGTTCTATTGGTTTACATATCACTGGCGCAGCAGTATTATCCATTATTAGTGGAATATTGTATTTTCTTCCAATATCAGAAACTTCTTTGATAGGGAACACTCTCAAATATGGATTAGGTAATGTTTCACCATAAAAAGCTCTAGTCTTATTATCTATTACTTTTTCAAAGTTTTTAGGATCACTTGGATCGGCGTATCTTATTTCTATTCCAAGTTTACTTAGGGTATGTGTAAATAATGAAACTGTTCCACCATAAAGATCCGTAGAACTAATAATATTATCACCTGATTGAGCAACATTTAAGACTGCAAAACTTGAGGCTGTTTGTCCTGATGAAACTGTTACACAAGATAATCCACCTTCTAATGCAGCAATTCTTTTTTCTAAAACATCATTAGTAGGGTTCATAATCCTAGTATAGATATTTCCAAATTCCTTTAGTGCGAATAAATTTGCTGCATGCTCAGTGCCTTGGAATTGATATGATGTTGTTCTGTATATTGGTACAGCAACAGCATTAGTTGCTGGGTCACTTCTGTAATCACCACCGTGTATGGCAATGGTTTCAGGATTATTTCTTTTTTTACTCATTTTACTCCTTTTTTAGTGCTTTAGCTTTATGCAAGGCGCACAATATAGTTCAAATGCCAACCGATTTAATTTGAAAACTTCCTCTTTAGCTGTAAGCCCGCAATAGGAACAAATCGGCATGACAAATATAACAAAAAAAAAGCTTAAAACAATATAAATATCAATTTGACTTTAAGTCTATAAATAGTATTAATCCTCGCACAATGACAAAATTCCTCAAAAAAGATCAATTATCGTCTAATTGGTATGAAATAGATGCTAAAAATGCAGTAGTAGGCAGATTAGCAACTATTATATCAAAAATTATTAGAGGTAAAAATAAGACAACTTTTACACCACATATGGACGACGGGGATTTTGTTGTAGTAAAGAATATCGAACAAATTAAATTTACTGGAAATAAATTTCAAAACAAAAAATATTATAGACACACAGGACACCCTGGCGGAATAAAAGAGATTACACCTGAAAACCTGTTTAAAAAAAAACCAGGTGAAGCTCTTAAACTTGCCGTAAAAAGAATGCTTCCTGGGGGAGTGTTGGGTAAAAAACAACTTACTAAATTAAAAATATATGTAGGAAATGATCATCCTCATACGGCCCAAAATCCTCAAGTTATAAAATTGGATAAATTAAACTCTAAAAATCTAGCAAGAAATTAAAATGGAAAATACTCAAACATCAACTAAAGCTCCAAAAATTAAGCTGGACTTCAAAGATAGTAAGTATGCTACTGGAAGAAGAAAAACTTCAATAGCTAAAGTTTGGTTAAAAAAAGGTTCGGGTAAAATTTACGTAAATGGTAAACTTTTTAGCGATTATTTTTCAAGTGATAATCATAAAATGCAAGTAATAAGACCTTTTGAACTTATAAATCAAGCAACAGAATATGACGTAAAGTGTAGTGTAAAAGGTGGAGGTCCAACAGGACAAGCGGGTGCAATGGTACACGGCATTTCTAAAGCTTTAGTTTTATTTGATGAAAAATTGAAATCTACACTGAAAACTGAAAAATTGACCACCCGAGACTCTAGATCAGTTGAAAGAAAAAAACCTGGTCGTAAAAAAGCTAGAAGAAGCTTCCAATTTTCTAAAAGATAATTCTTTTTTAACTTTTAACTGTTATAATATTAAATGCCTAAGCTTAATGTACTAATTGCTGGATCAACTGGATATATTGGTGTTCAATTAATTAAATTATTAATTAAACACAAGAATGTTAATATTAAATATCTATGTGGTAATTCATCTGTTGGAAAAAAAATCTCATCTTATGATACTTCATTAAAATCAAAAAAGTTACCAAGAATTACTAAGTATAATAAAAAATATTTAAGTTATGTTGATATTATATTTACTGCTTTACCGAATGGAGAAGCACAATTAATTTCAAAAGATTTATTAAAAAAAAATACTTTAATTGATTTAGCTGCAGATTTTAGATTAAAAAAAGATTCAGATTATTTGAAATGGTATAAACAAAAACATAAAGCGTTAAGTAATATTAAAAATAGCATTTACGCCTTACCTGAGATAACTGGAAAATTAGTTAAAAAATTTAGTATCATTGGATGTCCAGGTTGTTACCCTACATCAATACTTTTACCACTTATTCCGTTAATTAAAAAAAGATCGATTAACTTAAAAAATATCATTATAGATTCCAAATCTGGATATTCTGGAGCCGGTAGAGGAGTGCACAAAAAATTCAAAAACAAAAATTTATTCGAATCCCTTACTGCATATGGTGTGGGTTTTCATAGACATAATATAGAAATTGATCAAGAACTAAAAAATAACACTACTTCAAAAATCAATTTTACTTTTACACCCCATATTATTCCAATGTTTAGAGGTATATTAAGTACAATTTATTTGGACTTAAAACCAGGTACTACTTTAAATAGAGTACAAAATATTTTGAAAATATTTCATAAAAAGAATAAATTTATAAAGATAAAAAGTATTAACTCTTTTTTGAGCACAAATGACGTTATGAATACTAATTATTGCTTTATTTCTGTCTGTAAAACTAAATTTAAAGATAAAATAATAATTTTATCGGTCATTGATAATCTTATCAAAGGAGGAGCAGGTCAAGCGGTTCAAAATATGAATTTGAAATTCGATTTTAAAAATAGTGAGGGATTATTATGAAAAAATTACCATTATTAATTTTGTTTCTAGTTATTTCTTGTGCTCCTGTTCAAACTGAGAAAAAAATTAATTTTTCAAAGGATCTAACTTTTGAAGAATTTAAATCAAATTTAAAAGTTTATGTAGATAACAGTGATTATCCAAATATAGATGAATAAAATAGTAAACATTGCAATTGTTGGTTTGGGTCAAGTAGGCATTTATCTTTACAATGAACTAAGGTTAAAAAAAAAAGAAATAGAAATTAAAACAGGAAAAAAGATAAATATAGTTGCAATTTCTGCAAAAAATAAAAATAAAAAGAGAAAATATAATATTAATAAAAAAATCTTTTATACGAACCCTCTTAAAATTCTAAAAGAAAAAAAGATAGATATCTTATTTGAATCTATTGGTCAATCCGATGGAATTTCAAAAAAAATTGTTGTGATGGCGTTAAAGAACAAGATTAATGTTATAACACCAAATAAAGCTTTAATTTCAAAACACGGTAATGAATTAGCTAAATTAGCAGAGAAGAATAATGTAAACTTAGAGTTTGAAGCCTCTGTTGCTGGAGGAATTCCAATCCTTAAAACGATTAAAGAGGGTTTAGCTACAAATAAGATAAAGAAAGTCTATGGAATTTTAAATGGAACAACTAATTATATTCTAACAGAGATGGAAAATTCAAATGAGACTTTTGATAAAGTCTTAAAAAAAGCTCAAGAACTTGGTTATGCTGAACCAGATAATCCTAAATTAGATTTGAATGGGTTTGATGCTTTCGCAAAAGTTAGGATTTTATCAGCTCTTGCATTCAATAATCAAATTTCACATCACAAATGTATAATGGAAGGTATAGAAAATGTTGATTTAAAAGATATCAAAATTGTAAATCAATTAAATCTTAGAATTAAGTTACTTGGTATATGTGAAATGATAAATAATCGTTTATTTGAAACCGTTCATCCGTGTTTAGTTGGTAAAGACACATACATAGGTAATGTAAATGGTGTTATGAACGCTGTAATTACGGAGGGGAAGCCCGTTGGTGAAAGCATACTTCAAGGGGAAGGCGCAGGACCAGGACCTACTTCATCCTCTCTATTATCTGATTTATTGTCTATCCTTAGAGGAAATATAAAATATCCCTTTGGAATTTCCTCAAATAAAAGAAAAGTTGTAAAGGCTTTTAATAATGATGACTACTCAAATTCTCTTTATTTAAGATTTGAAGTTAAAGATAAACAAGGTGTTTTATCTTCTATAACTAATCGACTGGCTAAGTATAAAATTTCTGTAAAAAGAATTATACAAACACCTGATAAAAAAAGAAATTCAGCTACTATTGTTATAATTACCCATAAAACATCAGAAAAAAATGCAAGAAACTGTTTATTGATATTTAAAAAGAATAGAAATATTTTAAAATTTCCAACATTAATTAGACTATATAATTAATGGAAATTTATATAAAAATTTTTGAAGTTATTTTTCCTGTTTTTTTTGTTATTGGCGTTGGTTATTATCTTGGTAAAAAAAACCCTAAATTCGATACTAATTTTATAACAAATTTTGCTGGCAACATTGGTACACCAGCAATGATTTTTTATACAGTAACAACAACTGGAATTACTTTAAGTATTTTTATTCATTATTTTATTTATGCTATAATAATGATTGCTGGTTTTGGAATTGTTGGACTTTTGCTTCTTTTTTTTCTTAAAAAGGATTTAAGTATGGAGCTTCCTCCATTAATTCTACCAAATACAGGTAATATGGGTGTTCCAATTTGCCTTTTTGCATATGGTACTCAGGGTCTTGGTGTTGCTTCTGCTATAGCATCTGTCATAATTTTGTTCCATTTTACGCTAGGTGTTTTTTTAGCAAAAAAAAGTTTTTCTTTCGATATTTTAATTAAAAGTCCACCTGTGTACGCTATTATTATATCTGTTTTTTTTTTATATTTTGAAATTGACACACCTTTATTTCTTGAGAACACAACATTCCTTCTAACATACGCAACAATTTTCTTAGTTTTAATGTCATTAGGTATTGCTCTTACTAAATTTAAATTTTCATTGAAAAATTCAATTATTTTATCCTTATGCAGGGTAATAATAGGACCCTTGATAGCATTTGCTTTGATTTATAATTTTGATTTATCTGGACTGGCCGCGGGTGTTTTACTTATACAGAGTGCAATGCCCAGTGCTATATTGAACTATTTAGTTGGCACCATGTATTCACCAAAAAAAATTGTTGATAGTGTTGCTAGTACAATAGTTGTTTCAACTTTAATGTCCTTTATAACTATTCCAATTGTTGTATTCTTTGCTTTAAAATACTTTAATTAATCTATATCCTTTAAGTTCATGAAGGCTATAACTTTCAATCTTTTAGCGTGGGTAATGCTTCCGATTATGGACGGATTTGCAAAGTATTTAAGTGCAGACCTTCCTGTTTTACAAATTACATGGGCAAGGTATTTTTTTACAGTTACATTTACTCTTCCAATTATGTTTTTCTTTTTTAGAGAAAATCTTGTTTGGACAGATAAACCAAAATTACAATTTATAAGAGGTATAATTCTTTTAACAGCTAATATCTGTTTTTTTTATTCAATCTCAGTAATTTCATTAGCAAAAGCATTAACTTTAGCTTTTGTTGCACCTTTGATTGTTACAGCTTTTTCTCCAATTTTTTTAGGAGAAAAGGTGGGTTTTAGAAGATGGTCTGCTGTAATTATAGGATTTATAGGTTCATTAGTAGTTATAAGACCTGGTTTTGTAGAAATTAACTTCGCAAGTTTAGCAGCTCTTGGAACTGGAATAATGTATGGGTTTTATTTAATTATTACTCGTAAATTAAGTACTTCAGATAACCCTTTATTAACTTTATTATTAACTGGTGTAGTAGGGGCTTTAATAGTTTCCACAATAATGCCATTTGTTTGGGTTGCGCCTTCTTTAAATCAGTGGTCTATGATGGCTGCTATAGGGATTTTTGCCTGCATAGGTCATTTATTTTTAATATTATCTCTTAAATATGCTGATGCTTCTAAATTAGCACCATTTAGCTACTTTGAGATCATTACTAATATTATCATAGGTTATTATTTCTTTAGTGATTTCCCAGATAATTGGACTTTTTTAGGATTATTTATTATCGTATTAAGCGGTATCTATATCTCTAGGAGAGAGAATATAGTTAAAAAAATTAAATAATAGGTATTATTTATTTACTTATATTTAAAGTATTACATTAATTATATATTGTAAAGTATTGTAATTGTTATATTTTTATAAAGTCTTAGATTTAACAATAATTTGATATAAATGGATATTATAAATGTAAAACATAGTTGACTTTAGTTTCAGTGCTTAAATTTTAAGCTAAATCTAAAAAATATTAAAATATCGTTTAAAATTGGGACTTTTCGAGCATAATGAAAAGGGAAATCATGAATATTTAAGGTAGTCTAAAAGCGTTGATATAGTTACATAGTTGAGCGATGCACTAATTGAATATAGCATTTAAACGTCCAAATAGGGGTCTCTTTTGAGTGTTGGCTCATATATGCTACAACTAAAGGGTGAATTATACTATTTTATATCAAATTAATTAAAAAGATCAAAGAAACGTTGATTTTAATAGGTTTTTAACATTAAAAATCCTTAAAATAAGGTTAAATGGCTGCTTTTTCAGATCTAAGTAATTTAAGCTTTTGCTTGATTCCACCTCTTCCTGAGTATCCTCCAAGAGCTCCATCTGATCTAATCACTCTATGACAGGGTATTTTTGGTGCATATGGGTTTTTAGCGCAAGCGTTAGCAACAGCACGAGCTGATCTAGGGCTTTTTATGCTAATAGCTACTTGTTTGTAGGTTTTTACCTTACCTTTAGGGATGGTTCTAAGATATTTCCAAACTTTTAATTGAAATTTAGTTCCTTTGAGTATCATTAGTGAAAAACCCCTGTTTCCTTGCACTTTTAAGGGTGCAAAGAACAGTTGTTTTGGCACGTCGTTGATGCGCTACCGCCATGCCTCCCGCTCCACATGTTCAGCGATGCTCTGTGAAGCTTTCTGCCCCCTGGAATTGTACCTCTCGGCTTTTCTCCAGCTGGCCAGTTAAGAGTTGCCTCTTAATTCATATGTAACTTAACAAATACTGATTTTAAGATGTATCACTTTTTAGGTGATTCTATTATTTTTCTCATTTCCTTGTGAATAGTGGGGATAAATCAGGTTTTAAAAAGTAATATAAAATAACTAAATAAAAACAAAATGGCCATTATGCCTAAAAAAATTGTATTAATACTTTTACCAGTATTTCTATATTGAATGAAACTCAAAATAATAAAACCAATTGAGCTTATCAAAAACCATACAGCAGGAATTTCACCATCAATTGAACCCATAAATTTATAATTTAAACTATTGACATTATAAATCACTTGATATATTACTAACGATAATTAATTGTTATCAATAGTAATATTATGAGTGAGTTAACAACAGAACTAAAATCACTACATGAGGCAACTTTAAATAACCTCAAAAGCTCTAAGGCAAACAACACTTTGAGAGCTTATAAATCAGATTTTAGACACTTTGAAGCTTTTTGTGCAAAGCACGGCTTAAATTCCTTCCCAACAGAACCAAAAATAGTTTCCCTGTACCTTACTCATCTATCTAAAAACTCAAAAATAAGCACTTTAAGACGAAGATTAGTATCAATAAGCATGCTGCATAAACTTAAAGGGCATTATTTAGATACCAAACATCCGATCATAGTTGAAAATTTAATGGGCATAAGAAGGATGAAAGGAAGCATTCAGAAAGGAAAAAAACCTATATTAATCAATCATTTAAAATTAATTATTAATGTAATAGACGAGCAAAAAGTTGATGAAATTAAAAAACTTAGGGACAAATCAATAATACTAATTGGCTTTGGAGGTGGATTTAGGAGAACAGAGCTGATTTCTATAAATCATGAGGATTTAGAATTTGTACCGGAGGGACTGAAAATCTCTATTAAAAGATCTAAAACTGATCAATTTGGCGAGGGAATGATAAAGGGACTACCCTACTTCACAAATAAAATTTACTGCCCTGTCATGAATTTAAAAAAATGGTTGGAGGTTTCTCAAATAAAGTCTGGAGCTATTTTTAGAAGATTTTCTAAAGGATCATCATTAACGGACAAAAGATTAACCGATCAATCTGTAGTTTTATTGATAAAAGAATATTTAAATTTAGCAGGTGTAGAAAATAAAAATTTTGCTGGTCATAGTTTAAGGTCAGGTTTTGCAACAGTGGCTGCTGCGTCTGGCGCAGATGAGCGAAGCATTATGGCTATGACGGGTCATAAAACAACACAAATGGTTAGAAGATATATCAAAGAAGCAAATATATTTAAAAATAATGCACTTAATAAAGTAAAAATATAGATTGTATTTTACAAGACAAAAGACCAAATATATATCCAAGAGTTATATTAGGTTCTTTCAACGGTCCGTTATATTTAGTTTTCGATTTTAAATAATGTTTTTTAAAAAACTTCGTTGTGATTCCCCATTTTTTTAAGAATGTCTTGTCTCCTCTATTTTGAATAAAATTCCTTTTCTTTCTAGTTGTTAAAGAACCAAAATGATAAACTTTAAAATCATTTAGACCCTTGAATATTCGCACGCCCTCTTTCCATAATTTCATATTAAAATCTGGATCAGAGCCCATGCCAGGATTAAATTCTTCACTAAAACCACCTACTTTATCCCACATTTTTTTTGAAACTAAATGTGGAGCAAAATGAGTGCCTTGATGATCATAGAAATTAATATTCTTATATTTGGATAATAATTTATCTTCTTTAAAAGTATCTAAATCAATTCCAAAATCACAAGCTATATGACCAGAGTAAGGTTCAATCATAGTGCCAGATATATAGAAATCATCATGATTTAAACTTTTTACTTCATTTAATAAAACTTTATCCCAGTTAGGACAGAAATACATATCATCATGACTATAAAGAATATATCGGTTAGACACCAATTTGGCAGCTTTATTTATTGAAGAACATAACCCAATATTATTATCTGAGGTTGTATGTTTGTAATTATTAGCTTTAACAAAATGTAATGTTCCATCTGAACCATCGTTAATATGAATTATTATTTCATGTTTAAAAGAAGAATTTCTTTCTAAACTTTTTAAACAAAGTTTTAAATAATCTAAATTATTATAAGTTGGTATTACAACGGAAATCATTTTATGGTTTATGCCATAAATACTTTTTTGTGCCATTTATCTGATAGGTTTTATTAATGATAAAATCTGCCACAAGTGTTGAATTAAAATATTTCATGTATTTAGTTTTACCTTTTTGTCCAATTGTCTTACGCAGCTTTTCATCCTCTGAAATTTTTTCAATTTTTTCTGATAAATCTGTGATATTCTTATAAAAAACCATCTCTGTATCATCAAAAAAATCACCATAAGAAGTTTTTTCATCAATTAATGTAACTAAACCATTACCTATAATTTGAGTAATTCTATCACTACTATAATATTTTATAGGTGTTCCTCTACTCAAGTTGAGACCCATTTTTGAATTAGATATATTCTTGAAATATTGGTCAGCCCAAATTGGTTGAATATTGTCCATACCAAAAATATCAAATCTAATATTTTTACATTTATTGATTAGAGATTTAATGAACTTTTCTCTATCATCAGTTGATCGTCTTTTTAATTGACCTCTGTGTACTCCATGACTTAAGGCAAAAAAAACATCATTAGAGCAATCTTTCTTAAAATTATCGAGTGTTTCCATCGATTGATCTGATGGATTGGGTATAAAGTAATTCATCTTTTCGCTCGATAAAAAGCCTAATGCATCAGGTGAAGTAGTTAAAAAATTTGAATCTATTATATCAGACTTGTCTAAAATTCTTTTTTTGTTTTTCTGAAAATCGGGACCATTTTTGTTTAATGGATCAAGAAACCATTGAGCTATTTTCAGATTAGAATAATCTTTTTTGAGATTATATAGAATATCTTTTGATATCATATCTGCATGTCCCAAAACTATTAAATCTGGTTTAAAATGATAACAAGTTTTAATCAATTTATCATTCAATGTATCAGATCCATAAAAATCTTTTAAAGATTTACCTCGACTTACAATATCCCTGTCACTAAATTCTAAAACACTATGACCAAGTCTTATGAAACCATTATTTAACCTTCTTCCTGTATTAAAGAAAAGTCGGCCATTATGTCTCTCATTGAAATTAGTAATGTGTAATATTCTAAGATTTGATTGTGAAGTAGATAAAAAAGGTTTGCTTATATTACTTAAATTATCCCTAACGTCATCAATTTGGTTAGAAACATATTCATGGGATAAATAAAAGTTTTTATAAGATAATTTTTGATACTTTTTTCTTATAGATGAATTTTTAATTAAATCTTCAATATTTTTACAAATTTCATTAACATTTAATTTTTTAAGTATTCGACCATTAGTTATAGTTTCCGGCAAACCGCCCCTGTTACTAATGATTACAGCACAACCATTTGCTGCCGCTTCTAAACTTGTTCTACCGAAAGGCTCATCCCATCTTGAGCAAACAACAGCTATACTTGTTTTTTTATAAATCTTTATAACATCTTTGTGTTCTTTGAAACCAAAGTTTTTCAATCTTTTATGTTTAAAATCAAGTTTGTCTCTAGGTTCATCTCCAACTACATAAGCAGACCAATCTTTGTACTTTTTTAGTATTTTTAAAACTGCTTTACCAAAAAGATCATATCCTTTGGACCTGTTAAGCTTACCAACAAATGTTATCAGCTTTTTTTTATTATTAAAATTTATTTTATTCTTTGAAGCTGACTGATTAATTACAATTAATTTTTCACTATTAATTGCATCAGATTTCATTTTTTGCAAAAATCTTTTTTTAGACCAATTACTATTAAAAACTATCCTATAACAATTATTTAACAAAAATGATCTTTCTTTGATGCTTTTCGATCCAGACATTGTAAGAGGATCATTGTGAAAAT
>CABZPB010000002.1 GCA_902527485.1 uncultured Pelagibacteraceae bacterium | reverse complement strand
TATTTGGTTAGGTATTATTGGAATAGTAATAATTTTTTCTAATTTTTTAAAATAACTAGTTACATATTACCATACTTTGGTCCGCCACCTCCCTCAGGAGTGACCCAAACTATATTTTGAGAAGGTTCTTTAATATCACAAGTTTTACAATGAATACAATTCTGAGCGTTAATAACAAATTTATTAATATTATTCTCTTTTTGAACCTCATAAACACCTGCTGGGCAATATCTTTGTGCTGGTTCGTCATATTTCTCAAGAGTATATTTTAATGGTAGATCTTTATCTTTTAGTTGTAAATGCACTGGCTGATTATCCTCGTGGTTAGTCCCAGTCAAATAAACTGAGCTTGTTTTATCAAAAGTAATCACATTGTCAGGTTTTGGATAATCAATTTTTGGCATTTCATCTGCAGGTTTTAACGTTTCATGATCTGCATGCTTATGTTTAAGTGTAAAAGGAAGCTTACCTCTAAATAAAATTTGATCTATTCCAGTAAATATAATTCCAAGAATTAATCCCCAGCTAAAACTTGGTTTAACATTTCTAGCTCTATATAATTCTTTATATAGCCAGCTTTCTTTAAAAATTTTTTCATAAACAGATAGCTCATCACCTTTTTCAAAATGAAAATTTATTGTCTCAGCAGCTATAATTCCGCTTTTCATAGCAGTATGAGATCCTTTTATTTTTGGCATGTTTAAAGTTCCCGCATCACATCCAATAAGTAATGCTCCTGGCATAAACATTTTAGGTAAACTTTGAATACCACCCTCAATTAAAGCTCTAGCACCATAAGAAATTCTTTTTCCACCTTCTATAATTTTTCTTATTGATGGATGAGTTTTAAATCTTTGAAATTCATCAAAAGGCGAAAGATGAGGATTTTGATAATCTAAACCTATTACATATCCCAAAAAGACTTGCTTGTTTTCAGCATGGTAAATAAAACTTCCACCGTATGTATTGTTATCTAAGGGCCAGCCAGCAGTATGCATCACTAATCCCTCCTCATGATTTTTCTCATCAATTTCCCAAATTTCTTTAAAGCCAATACCATATTGTTGAGGATCTTTACCTTTATTAAGATTAAACTTTTTAATTAGTTGTTTACCTAAATGACCCCTACACCCTTCCGCAAAAACTGTAACTTTACCTAAAAGCTCAATACCTGGTTCAAAGCTTTCTTTTTTAATACCTTCTTTGTCAATACCCATATCTTGTGTAGCAACTCCTTTAACTGAGCCATCATCATTATATAAAATTTCACTTGCAGGAAATCCTGGAAAAATTTCAACTCCAAGACTCTCAGCTTGCTCGGCAAGCCATCTACATAAATTTGCAAGACTAATAATATAATTATTATTATTTTTTTGAACTGAGGGAAGTAACCATGTTGGCCAACTTAAGGATTTTGATTTGCCAAGAAATAAGAATTTTTCTTTTGAAACTTTAGTTTTAATTGGTGTGTTTAAATCTTTCCAATTAGGAATTAATTCATCAAGCGCTCTTGTTTCAAAAACATTACCACTTAGAATATGAGCTCCAATTTCAGATGCTTTTTCTAAAATACAAACATTTAAATTAGAATTTAGTTGCTTCAATTTTATCGCAGTGGATAGACCTGATGGCCCTCCACCTACTATTATAACATCATATTCCATTGACTCTCTGGACATATTCAATTTTTTACAGATTAAATTATTTTTGTATAGTGTTTAATTTGTTCAATTCATCTAAGAATTGCGGAACTGCATCGAAAAGATCAGCCTCAAGACCATAGTCAGCCACACTAAAAATTGGTGCTTCTCCGTCTTTATTAATCGCAACAATCACCTTGCTTTCCTTCATTCCAGCCAAATGTTGAATAGCTCCTGATATTCCCACAGCTATATATAAATCTGGAACAACCACTTTTCCTGTTTGACCTACCTGATGGTCATTACCTATATAACCGGCATCAACTGCCGCTCTAGATGCACCAATTGCTGCATTTAATTTATCAGCCAATGAGGTAATTAATTTAAAATTATCTCCACTTTGCATGCCTCTACCACCAGAGACTACTACTCTAGCTGTACCCAGCTCTGGTCTATCTGACTTGATTTCCTCTCTTTTAATAAATTTTGTATGATTGAATTCTTCACCTGCTTCAGCTTTTTCTATAGGTGCTGATCCGCCTGAACCTTCACATGGATCAAAAGAGGTAGGTCTTATTGTAATACATTTTTTTGCATCTTTACTTTTTACAGTCGCAAAAGCATTTCCAGCATAAATAGGTCTTAAAAAAGTATCCTGTGATATTACTTTGATGATATCACTAACCTGCGATGTGTCTAAAGAAGCTGCAATTCTTGGCATTAAGTTTTTTCCAAAAGTATTAGCTGAACAAACTATATGTGAATAATTTTTTGCTAACTTTACTATTACAGGTGCAAAATTTTCAGCAACAAAGTTTTCGTAATGGGGTGCTTCTACTTGAATTACTTTTTTGACTAATGGTAATTCTGATAATTTTTTAGTTGCATCTCCACAGTTTTGACCAATGATTAATGCATGTAGATCTTCTCCCATTTGTGAAGCTGCTGTAACTGCATTAAGGGTAAACGGTTTTAAATCTTGGTTATTGTGTTCTGCTATTAATAAAACTGACATTAAATAACTTTCGCTTCATTTTTTAATTTTTGAACAAGCTCAGCTACACTGGAAACTTTTATTCCAGCTTTTCTCTTAGGCGGCTCTTCAACCTTAATATGCTCGATTCTTGGTGAGGTATCTACTCCCAAATCTGACGCATTTATCTGTTGAATTGGTTTTTTCTTTGCCTTCATAATGTTAGGTAAGGAAGCATATCTAGGTTCGTTTAATCTCAAGTCACACGTAACTATCGCTGGGATATCTATTTCTATTGTTTCTAATCCTTCATCAATTTCCCTGGTTACTTCTAATTTTTTATCTTTTATTTCAATCTTAGATGCAAACGTAGCTTGTGGCCAATTTAATAAAGCGCTTAACATTTGACCTGTTTGATTACAATCATCATCAATAGCTTGTTTACCCATAAAAACTAAATCGGGTTTTTCTTTTTCAACAATTTTCTGTAATAATTTTGAAACTGCTAACGGTTCTAAAACTCCATCAGTTTTTATTAGGATCCCTTTGTCTGCACCCACTGCCAAAGCTTTACGGACTGTTTCTTGAGCTTTTTCTTCTCCAACACTTACTGCTATAACCTCGGTAGCTTTTCCAGCTTCTTTAATTTTTACCGCTTCCTCTATTGCGTTATCATCAGGTGGATTTGTAGACATTTTAACATTATCTGTAACTACTCCAGTGTTGTCTTCTTTTACTCTAATTTGAACGTTATAATCTATAACTCTTTTTACTGCGACTAGAATTTTCATTAAGCTCTCAATAATTTATTTTCAACATCATATGGGCCTTCTTCTAAAATTGTAGCCTCATACATCTTTCCTAATATATCAACTTTAAGTTTTTCACCAACATTAGCAAGATTAGGCTTAACCATTGCTAGTGCTATTGATTTGTCTAATCTAAATCCATATTCACCACTGGTTGCTCTTCCTACAACTTTATCATCCTTATAGATAGGGTTGTTTCCCAAAACATCTGAGTCAGTTGTATTATGAACTTCTAATGTGACTAATTTATTATCAAATCCTTTTTCTCTCCACTTATTTAATGCCTCAAGCCCTATGAAATTACCTTTATTCGGATGAATAAATCTATCTAAACCTGACTCATAGGGAGAATACTCAATAGATAATTCTGTGCCTACTAATTTATAGGATTTTTCAAGTCTTAAACTATTCATCGCTCTAATTCCAAAAGGTTTTATTCCCAAATTTTTTCCTGCTTCCATTAATTTGTCAAATATATGGTTCTGATATTCAATTGGATGGTGTAATTCCCAGCCTAACTCGCCTACGAAGTTTACTCTCATAGCGTTAACAGGGGCATATCCAACGTTAACGTTCTTAGCAGTTAACCACTTAAAATTTTTACCTGAAAAATCATCTGTTGAAACTTTCTGCATTAGTTCTCTTGCTTTAGGTCCAGCCACGACAAGTACACCAGTGCTATTTGTTAAATCTTCAAATATAACTGAGCCATCTGTTGGCATCCATTTTTGAATCCAGTCATGATCTAATCTTAAGTTTGCACCTGCGGAAACTAAATAAAATCTATTCTCAGCTTCTTTCATGATAGTAAATTCTGAATGAACTCCTCCTTTAGTATTAAGAGCGTGACATAAATTTATTCTGCCAATTTTTTTTGGAAGTTTATTTGCAACTAAATAATCTAAAAATTCCTCTGCTTTTGGACCTCTTATTCTGCACTTTGCAAAAGCAGTCATATCTAAAAGACCAACATTTTCTTTAACGTTTTTGCATTCTTTTTTAATTGCATCGAACCATTTAGATCTTCTAAAAGACCAATCATCTTTCTGCTCCATACCATCAGTTGCAAAAAAGTTTGGTCTTTCCCAACCAAACTTTTGCCCAAACACTGCACCTAAATTTTTCATTCTTTCATAACATGGTGAAGTTCTTAAAGGTCTTGCTGCAGGTCTTTCTTCATCTGGGTAATGAGTTATAAAGACGTGACTGTAAGCCTCTTCATTTTTTGCTTTTAGATAAGATTTAGTTACGTAATTTCCATATCGTCTTGGTTCAACACCAAGCATGTCAATTGTTGGTTCTCCATCTATTATCCACTCTGCTAACTGCCATCCTGCGCCACCGGCTGCAGTTATACCAAAACTATGGCCCTCATTAATCCAAAAATTTTTTAATCCCCAGGCCGGTCCAACTATTGGATTACCATCAGGCGTATAACAAATTGCACCATTGTAAACTTTTTTTACTCCTACCTCACCAAATGCAGGCACTCTATGTATTGCTCCTTCAATATGAGGTGCAAGTCTATCCAAGTCCTCTTGAAATAATTCATACTCAGAATTTTTAGATGGCCCTTCAAGATAGCAAGCGGGGGCACCATCTTCATATGGACCTAATATTAGTCCACCAGCTTCTTCTCTCATATACCATCTGCTATCACTATCTCTTAAAACACCCATCTCAGGAAGACCTTCTTTTTTTCTTTTTTGTATTTCAGGATGTGGTTCTGTAACAATATATTGATGTTCTACAGGTATAACAGGAATATCTAATCCAACCATTTCACCGGTTTGTCTTGCAAAATTACCCGAACAAGAAATAACATGTTCACATTCAATTGAACCTTTATCTGTTTCAACAATCCATCCATCTTTATTTTGTTTCATTGATAAAACGGCGGTGTTTCTATAAATTTCAGCTCCTTTATTTCTTGCCCCTGTTGCTAAAGCTTGCGTTAAGTCCGCAGGTTGAATGTACCCATCTTCTGGATGTTGAATAGCTCCAACTAAATCATCAGTATTACATAAGGGCCAAATTTCTTTTACTTGTTGAGGTGTTAAAAATTTTACGTCTACGCCAATAGTTTTTGCCACTCCTGCATATTGGTGGTACTCGTCCATTCTATCTTTTGTGCTTGCTAAACGAATATTTGAAACAACACTAAAGCCCACATTTTTTCCAGTCTCTTGCTCTAACTTTTTATAAAGATTTACAGCGTATTTATGAAGCTGACCAACTGAATAGCTCATATTAAAAAGTGGCAATAGCCCTGCAGCGTGCCAAGTAGAACCTGAGGTAAGTTCTTTTCTCTCAATTAAAACAACATCAGACCATCCTTTTTTAGCTAAATGATAAAGAGCACTAACTCCAACAACTCCACCACCTACAACAACTACTTTAGTTTTGGTTTTCATAATTTGATTTTTACTAAATTTTTATTCATTTCGAAACAAAATTATATCAATAGTTCAAATTGAACTTCCTAAAGATACCGGACTTGATACCATTGTAGTTAACCAGCAGTCTTTCAGAGGTCCATCCTCTGTATATTTTTCAACCAGCCAATCAAATTTATGATAAATTTTTTTATTATCTAATATAATAACTTCAAACTGGACCATATTATCACCACCCCTTATTTCTGTAATGGTATGACTTATGTGATTTATCATCATTTGATAATTATTGCCTTTAATCATTCTTTTAAATTTATCTAAAGGACCTGTTGCTTTTTTATTATTTGGATGGGCAAAATTCCATGTCTGCTCTATTCCGCTATCCTCAAATCCATCGTTATTTTTTTGCAAACCAAGCAATTGTATTTTTACAACCTCAGAAGGTTCAATATTACTATTTGGCTTAATTATTTCAGCTTTAGAAATTGAAATTGAAATCAAAAAAATTAATAAAAAGTTAGATACTATTTGCAGTTTTTTTAACATCATCTAGGAATTTTTTTCTTTTCTGATCACCAACAAATGGTACAGCAAAGTATCTTCTATATATAACATCCGTTATGCCGCATATGTTAAATACACCTCTTCGTAATCTTTTGGTTGGCATATTTAAAAAGAAAGTTCTCACTGCAAATTGTGGTGAACCATAAGTGCAAAAAACAATTGCTTTTTTACCTTTAAGATTTCCTAATGGATAACCATAATTTCCAAATAATCTTTTAAACCTGAAGGCCCAGGGTGGAGCGAGAACCTTATCTATCCATCCCTCAACTATAGCAGGCATCCTAAAATTCCATATCGGAGCAATTAAAACTATTGCATCGGATTTTTCGATTCTATTTCTATGATCTAAAACGCTTTCATCGGGCTCTTCGCCAGAAAAAACAGGATTAAATTTCTCTTTATATAAATCAACAACGTCAACAGTATGATCATTCTTTTTGACTGTTTCTATAAATGTATCTCGAATAGCGGCATTAAAAGATTTTTCGTTATAGTGACCATAAACAATAAAAATTTTTTTCATTAATTTAAATGTTTTTCAAACTCTATCTTAGTGCATTTGTCCTCGATATATATCATATCATTGGTCTCAGCAATTTTTTTAGCAGCAGTACTTCTAATATTTAATTGTAACCACAAAACTTTCGCTTTTATCTTTAAGGCTTCGTTTACAATTTTAACTGCCTCATTAGATGGTCTAAAAACGTTAATAATATCTACTGGACCATTAATTTCTGAAATATTTCCAAAGACAACCTCACCTAAAATTTCCTCACCTTTTATAGTTGGATTAACAGGATAAACTTTATAACCTTGACTTTGTAAAAATTTCATAACGATTGTTGAAGTTTTATTTAAGTCCTTGCTAGCCCCCACTAAAGCTATATTTTTGTACTTACTTAAAATAGTCTTTGTATCCAGCATTTTATTTATTTTTCCAAACGGGTCTTCTTTTATCTAGAAAAGCTGAAATACCCTCTTTAGCGTCCATTGCCATCATATTTGTCGTCATCACTTTACTTGTATAGGAATAAGCTTTTTTTAATGGCATTTCTAATTGTTTATAGAAAGCTTGTTTACCAATTTTAATTGTAAGGTTAGATTTTGTCGAAATCTTTTTGGCAATTTTTAAAATTTCACTGTTTAATTTTGTCTTTGTAAAACAATCATTAATTAAACCAATTTCTTTTGCATAATTTGCTTTAATCGGTTCACCAGTAAGAAGCATTTTCATCATATGTTTTTTACTGATCTTCCTACTTACAGCTACCATAGGTGTACTGCAAAATAATCCAATATTAACTCCAGGAGTTGCAAATATAGCATCTTTAGTACTATAAGCTAAATCACAACTAGCAACTAATTGACAACCTGCAGCATATGCTGCTCCATGAACCTTTGCAATAACAGGTTTTCTACCCTCGACTATTTGAAGCATTAACTTTGAGCAAAGATTAAACAATTTGTTGTACTTTTCTTTTTTCTTTAAATTTTTTACTTCTTGTAAATTATGTCCTGCACTAAATCCTTTTCCAGATCCCTCAAGGATTACTACTTTAACTTTTTTATCTTTATCTAATTTTTTAAAAGTAATTATTAGATCATTAAGATTTTTACTTGATAACGAATTATATGTTTTTGGATCATTGATTATAACTCTTGCTATATCTTTATTATATTTAACGGTCCTAATATTCATTTAAAATTACTTAAGCTTACCCTCTTCTCTCATTTTTGCTCTTATCTTCGTAGCTGAAATTTTCTGTATCTCTTCAGGTAAAATAATTTCCTCTATTTTGTAGCCAACATTTCTTCCGTAACAAATATTTGTTACATTGGGAACTAACATAATTTGAAAACGTCCCTCAAATTCAGGGTTAAGTCTATCTTGAATATTTTTTTTTACGGTCTCAAAATCAAATGGGTTGTCTTCTACGCCCTGAACATCTCTGATCTGTATACAAACTTGACCAGTTTTTTTTATAATTTCTTTGAATAGATTATAATGACCATCATGAAATGGTTGCCACCTTCCCAACATTTGAGCTGTTGGTTTTTTATTGTCCCATTTATAAGACATTATTTAATTTCCTTAAATATTTTTGGTGCCCAATTTTTAGCATCTTGAGTGGTAACATGAAAGTTATACTTCTCAGGTTTTACAAACATTTTATTAGTATCATCAAATCTACCTTCTTTTATTGTATCTACCCATATAATAAAGTCTGCAGGAAATAATGCTCTTGCCGCTGGTGTTGGACAAACAAAATCAGCAACAACGTGATCACCTTGGTTTTTATACTCTTGTGCTTTATTCCACATTCTTTTGGCTTGTCGAGTTCTCCCTTTAGCCGAAAAATCCCAATCATTTGCCTCTTTTCTAACCTCATCAGCATTTAGCCATTTTGCTTTAAGTAAGGGAACTAACTCTGAGGCCAAAGTTGTTTTACCGGAGCCAGGTAAACCCATTATTAATATAATTTTCATGAGACTAAATAGTTAGCAATCCACTTAATTTTTAGCAACAAATTTCATTGTTTCATTCAATTAAATTCTTTGACAGCTTTTTCAAAAAAGATAATGATCAATAAAATGAATTTTTCTCTCGAAATTAGCCCAACTACAGATCTTGATACAGTGCCCTCTATAAATGATATTTATATAACAATGCTGCCAGGTGGAGACTATAAAGACACAGCACAACAAGCAGTTGAGTTAGTAAAAAGAGGGTTTAATCCTGTTCCACATTTTCCAGCTCGATCAATGCATAATGAGAAAGAGCTGAAAGATTATATTACTAGATGTAAAGATGGTGGAGTAAACCAGGTTTTAATCATTGGTGGAGGTAGAGAGCCTGTTGGAAAATTTGATAGCTCTTTTCAACTTTTAGAGACTGGTTATTTTGATAATATGACAATAGGAATTGCTGGACACCCAGAGGGGAGTCCTGATATATCCGATTTAAGTTTAGAAAAAGCTATGAAAGATAAGAAGCCTTATGCTGATTATATAGTAACACAGTGGTTGTTAGATCCTCAGCCAATTATAGACTTTATTTCTAAACAAAGCGTACCAGTGCATGTAGGAATTACTGGACCTCTAAAAATATCAAGCTTAATTAAGTTTGCAAATATTGTTGGAGCAAAAAATTCCTTAAACTTTCTTAAATCTAATTTTACTAAGGCTTTAGATTTATTGAAACCTAAAGACCCTAATGATTTAATTGGGAAAGTTAAATCTTATACTGATTATTTCCACATTTATACATTCGGCGGCTTGAAGGAAACCAACAAGTGGTTGAGGGAGAATAGTTATGTCTAAAGAATTTGACTACACTAAATTAAAGCATGTTACTTCAGTGGATCAATCAGATCGAAAAGTACCGTACAACTTAAGACAAAGTGGACCGACTAAGGTTGAAATGTTAATCTCAACAAGAGTAAGAAAGTCGCCATATTGGCATTTATCGATGCAAGCAGGTTGTTGGAGAGCAACAGTTTATAATAGAATTTATCATCCAAGGGGTTATGTGAAGCCTGAGGATGGTGGAGCTATGGTTGAGTATGATGCAATTGTAAATCATGTAACTATGTGGAATGTTGCAGTAGAAAGGCAAATTCAAGTAAAGGGTCCTGATGCAGAAAAATTAGTTAATTATGTAATAACTAGAGACGCAACGAAAATTTCTCCGATGCGAGCAAGGTATGTTATTTTATGTAATGCTTATGGAGGAGTTTTAAATGATCCAATACTTTTAAGGATTTCAAAAGATGAATTTTGGTTCTCTCTATCAGACTCTGATATAGGAATGTATCTTCAGGGTGTTAATGCAGATAATAAATTTAATTGTACTATAGAGGAGATTGATGCATGTCCTGTTCAAATTCAAGGACCTAAATCAAAAGCACTTATGAGAGATTTATTGGGTGATCAAGTCGATTTAGAAGATATGCCATTTTATGGTTTAGCTGAAGTCAAAGTTGCTGGAAGAAGTTGTGTAATTTCTCAATCCGGTTTTTCAGGTGAAGCTGGTTATGAAATATATTTAAGAAATGCGACTTTGTATGCAGATGAAATGTGGAATGCTGTTCTTGAAGCTGGAAAGAAACACCAACTCATGGTTATTGCTCCTGCTCATCATAGAAGAATTCAAGCTGGTATTCTTTCTTGGGGTCAAGATATGGATCAACAACATAACCCTTTCCAGTGTAATTTAGGTTATCAGGTTTCTTTGTCGGGGAAAGGTGAGTGGAAAAAAACTTCTGATTACGTTGGAAAAAAAGCACTGGAGAAAATGGGTGCTGAAATTAAAGCTGGAAAAAAACCATATAAGTTACAGCTAGTTGGTCTTGAATTTGGAGGTAAGCCTGTTGATGATTATGCTCCAGATTTTTGGCTGATATCCAATGCAGATGGTGGTGACCCAGTAGGTTTTATAACTTCACCTTGGTATCATCCAGAAAAAAAAACAAATATAGCTATGGGTTATGTGCCTTTTGATGGAACTTTGAACGCTAACGGTTTTCCTAAGGGTAAGGTAGGAAAGAAATTTAAAGTTCATTTACCAGATAAATATTCAAATACACCAGGAACGCCTGTTGATGCTGTTATAGTTGATATTCCGTTTAAGGAGTCTTACAACGCCAACACAAGAGAAGTGGTATCAAGTTAATTATTTTTAGTAGGGTTAACGCTCAACCTAAAACAATAAATGACAAAAAGTTTCATTATTGCAGTTTGCATTATTATTGCTATTGCATTATTGATATTTCCATTGATTGTGTCATACAAAGATCAAATAAATAAAAAAAATAAATGATTGCCGAATTTTTAAATATAATTTTTAAATCTATAAAACTAGATAAATCGCTTTATAGCGATAACAAAAACTTTGGTGAAGCTTCAATATATTTTGCAGGTCTAGTAATGATATTAGATGGTATAGCAGGAGCGGTTGCCGCAAATACAGTAGTAAAGACGTCGATAGGGTTGTCCGGTCTTACAGCAATTTTAACTTGGTTTGTTTGGGCGATCTTTATATATGTTATTGGTGTTAAATTATTTCCAGATAAACAAACAAAAATACCTTTTAAAAAAGTTTTAATAGCAGTTGGCTTTGCCCATGCTCCAGGCTTATTAAGATTTTTTGCAATAACTCCTGAATTGATGATACCAATCATTTTCCTTACTCAGTTTTGGATTTTTGCAAGTTTAATAATTGCAACAAAACAAATTTTAAATTTAACTTCTAACTTAAAATCGTTTGGGATAATATTTTTATCTTTCTTAATTATTGCTTTTTTATCAGTATCTTTTGTTATGAGTAGAATGAATGCTTTACAAATAAATAGTATTTAAATCGGAAAGATTGTTTTAGAAATTTTACATGATTTACAAATTTTAAATCCTGTCAAAATCAAATTTTGAGTGACACTTTCATCAGTTTTTTTACATTCATCGCAAATATCATTTAACTCATCAATATTTGTATTATTTTGATTTTCAATTTTATCTTCTTCAGTCATTGTTAGTTTAAGCTATTGCACTTATAAATTTTTTTAATTTTTATGTATAGTAGGTTATCAACATTAAATTTAATGAATTTAAATTACAAAAAACATATCAATATATATTTGAAATTCTATATATTTATTGAAATTTAAACAATTTTTTGAAATAAAGTTTGAATAAACTAATTCATGAATAAAAAAAAAAATCTAAAAGTTTCAATTTTAATGGGAAGTCAATCTGACTTTAAGACAATGAAATTAACAAAACAAATTCTAAAAAAACTGAAAGTTCCATTTGAAATAAAGATAATTTCAGCACACAGAACACCAATGAGAATGTATAAATATGCATCTGAAGCTGAAAAAAAAAATATTGGCGTTATTATTGCAGGAGCTGGCGGTTCTGCACATTTACCAGGGATGATTGCAGCTCTAACTCAAATACCAGTTTTAGGTGTGCCTATAGAGAGTAAAAAACTTAATGGTTTGGACAGTTTATTATCTATCGCACAGATGCCTAAAGGAATTCCTGTTGGGACTTTGGCAATAGGAGAAGATGGAGCAATAAATGCAGCTATACTTGCGGCATCAATAATATCTAATAATAATCCTATCGTTAAATCCAAACTTAAAAGTTGGAGAACTTCTCAAACAAACTCAGTTAAAAAAAATCCAAAATAATTTGATGTCTGAAATTAGATTAGGAATTCTCGGCGGTGGACAATTAGGAAGCATGTTATCTGTCGCTGCTAAAAAATTAAATATTAAAACTATTATTTATTCTGATGATAAAAACTCACCTGCACAAAATTTTTGCGATGATTTTTTATTTGGCGACTACATGGATAAAAATAAGATTTACGAATTTGTAAATAAAGTAAATATAATTACTTACGAGTTTGAAAACATCCCTTATAAAACTTTAAATGAAATCAATAAATCAAAAACGGTAAATCCAAAACCTTCAATAAACAGATTGATACAGCATAGATTAGCTGAAAAAGATTTTATTAATAAATTAAATATTAGGACAACAAGATACGTTGGTATAGAAAAAAAGTCAGATTTAGAATCACTTAATGACTTTTTGCCTGGAATTTTAAAAACAACCACTATGGGTTATGACGGTAAAGGTCAGTATCCTATTAAATCATTAGATGAATTAAACGAATTGAATATAGATTTTTCAAAAGAATATATTCTTGAAAAACTGGTTAAGCTAAAAAAAGAAATTTCTGTAATAATTACGAGATTTGCTTACAACCGATATGAAATTTATGAAGCAATAGAAAATATCCATGAAAATCAAATTTTAAAAAGATCTAAAATCCCTGCTGATATAAGTGATAAACTTATAGGTCAATCGAGAGAATGGAGTAAACAAATTGCTGAAGAATTAAAATATATTGGCACACTTTGTGTAGAATTTTTTATTGATAGAAATGATAACCTTTATGTAAATGAAATTGCACCCAGAGTTCATAATTCTGGACATTTAACTATTAATGCATTTAATATTAGTCAGTTTGAAAATCATATAAGAGCTGTTTGTTCTTTAGAGCAAATTCCTTTAAAAAAATTAAACAATGCAGAAATGACAAATCTTATAGGCAATCAAATTATACCGTATAGACAAAATAAAGATTTAAAGGATAATGAATTTTTTTTCGACTATCTTAAAAAAGAAATTAAAGATAATAGAAAAATGGGTCATTTAACAAAAATTTTGTAATGTTTAAAACTATTGAGGGAAATTTCGAAAATTCAGATGTTAACATACTTTTAAAAAAACATTTTATAGAACTAAGAGCAGCCTCTCCTGAGGGAAGTGCGCATGTTTTAGATATCGAAGGTTTAAAAGTACCATCTATCAAGTTTTGGAGTTTGTGGGATGATGATAAATTGATAGGTTGTGGGGCTCTTAAAATTCTGGAAAAGAATCATGGCGAATTCAAATCTATAAGATTACATGATGAATTTAGGAATAAAGGAAATGGAATTAAACTAATAAATCATTTATTTGATGAAGCTAAGAAATTAAATATTAAACGAATTAGTATTGAAACTGGAGCTGGAATATTCTTTAAACCAGCACGAAAATTATTTGATTTATGTGGATTTAAGCGATGTAAACCATTTGCTCATTATAAAGAGGATAAAAATTCGATTTATTTGTCAAAGTTAATAGACAACATTTGAAATTAATTATCCCCTCAACAATCTATTTTGTTGACAAAACTGATTAAATTATGAAGAAAGTCAATATTACTTAATTATAAGTAATAAATTAAAAATAATAACTTAAGAAGAGATAATATGAGTCTACAAGGAAAAGTAAAATGGTTCAATCCAACCAAAGGTTTTGGTTTTATTGAAAGAGAAGATAAAGAAAAAGATGTGTTTGTACATGTTTCAGCTGTAAGAGATGCTGGTATGAACGGTTTAGATGAGGGTCAAGCTTTGACTTTCGATGTTGAAGACGGTCCTAAAGGTCCTTCAGCAGTTAACTTAAAAACTGCATAATTTTCATTATATAGATTATTGGCTATAAGATTTACAGTTAAATTATATTTGTATATTTGTAGCCAATATAAAAATTTTGAATCAATATAATAAAAATTAAAATGATTGGAATTTTAGGTGGCATGGGAACACAAGCTGGTCTAGATTTTTGTAATAAGCTTGCGATTCTTTACAGAGGGAAAATTGATCAAGAATATCCTTTGTTTCTTCTTTTCAACAAATCAAATATTCCTGGAAGACCGGAGTCGATTGGTGTTCAAACAAAGAATTTATCCAATCGAAATAAGAATAAAAAAATCAAAAAAAAATATTCAGCAGTATTAAAAAGTTTACTAAATGGGTGCGGTTTACTTAAAAAAAGTAAATGTAAGTTTATTGTTATTCCGTGTAATACAGCGCATTATTGGTATGATGATTTAAGAAAGAAAATAGACTTACCTATTATCAATATGCCAAAAGAGGTATTCATTCATACAAAAAAAAAATGCAAAAAAAATTCATCAATTGGATTATTGGCAACAGAGGGCACACTAAATACAGGTGTTTATAATAAATTTTTTGATAAAAATTATAATCTTATTTTTCCAAATTTAACCTTACAAAAAAAATCTGTTAATAAGGCAATTAAATTTGTCAAAATGGGAAATGTAAAAGCTGCCAGTAAAATTATAAAACCAGCCATAAATTATTTAATCAAAAAAAAATGTAAAAAGATAATTTTAGGCTGTACTGAATTACCAATAGCAATATTTGCATTTAAATCATTTAAAAAAGTAAAGACTTCAAAAATTTTTTTGGATCCAAATTTGATATTAGCAAATGCAGCAATGAAAAAATACCTTAGGTAATGAAATCTGATGATAAACCATATATTTTACATGTAGCTGAAAAGATATATTTAGAGGTTTCAAAAATAAAAAAAGAAAATAACGGCTTTTCGAACCCAGATGCTATTAACAGCTTTATTGGGTCAGAAACTTACAAAGAAGTAAGTAGTGGTAAATTTCATGACAATTGGTTTGAAAAATTAAATAAAAAAAATGAAAATATTCCTGAAGAGACAATGAGATTGCTAAAAATACAAAGGGAGATGATGATTAAACAATTAATCCAATACCCAGATCTTTATTACACTAAAAGTCATTTTCCTTTAGAAATTTCTCAACGTGCGTTCGAACACTTATGGAGAATGTGTGAAAGTTACGAATTATGGTGTAAAGAAACGAATCAAAAAAAGTTAATTTTTTTAAATCTTATTGATTAAATTTTTTTTGTAATAGCTTTTCATGAGTTAGTTTGACTCTTTTTTCAACTATTAGTTTAAAATCTTTAATTATTTTAGCCTCGTTATTTTGATTGACTAGTTTTTGGTGAACTATTTTTACTCTTTTTTTAATTAAATCATTAAATTCGTTATTAATACGCTTTTGTTGATTATTTTTAGATACTTCCTCTGTAATGTAACTAAGAGAGCTTTTGCCTGTTTTTTTTTTAAATTCATTATTAAAAACTAATTGAGCACTAGCTTTTACCAAATTCCCAGATGAGGCTGCTGTGATTGAAGGACCCAATATAGCCGGTAAAGGGACAAAACCCGTCAAAAATATAAACGACGTAAGAATTAAACTAAGTTTTAATAATTTTAAAATCACAACTCAAAGATATTTGATTTGGTAACAAGCTACAATTAATAAATTGTTCAAAATAAGCTTTAATATTAATAGAATATTGTGCTAATTCATCATATTTTACATCATTTTTTACATGATCAAAATTTTCCCTTTTATATTTATCTTACTTTGGTCATCTGCATTTATAACTACTAAGCCAATAATTGATAATAGCGATCCATTTGCAGCATTAGCTTTTCGTTTTTTTTTTGTAGCAGTTGGATTTTTGTTGTTCTCAATTTATTTTAATTATTCGATTATAATAAAGAGAAGAAACTTAATTGAGTCAGTCCTGAGTGGTGTTCTTTTTCATGGGGTATATTTGGGAGGGGTTTTTTTTTCAATTTCTATTGGTATGCCTACAGGTGTCGCGGCGTTAATTGTAACTCTTCAACCAATCTTAACAAATATCCTTAGTGGGCCAATATTAAATGAAAAGGTAACTTTTAAACAATGGATTGGGGTTTTGCTTGGATTTTTAGGAGCTGCACTTGTTTTAGGATTAGATTTAGGATCTAAAATTCCACTACTTGGATTGATTGCCACAATAATAGCGTTAATTTCAATAACGGCTTCAACAATTTGGCAGAAAAAATTAAGTAATAATTTACCTTTGTCAGTTAGTAATTTTTATCAAGCTGTGGGAGGATTTTTTTTTCATGTTTTTGTAGTTGTATTTTTTGCCCAACCGTACATATCCTTCACAAAAACGTTTTTTCTTGCGATGGGTCATCAAATTTTTCTTGTATCTTTCGGTGCTTTCACAATTTTAATGTTTCTAATCAAGAAAAATTCTGCAAGTAAGACTGTTTCAATATTTTTTTTAATACCAACAACAGCTGCTCTTATGGCTTGGTTTTTTTTAAATGAAAATTTAACTAATTTAGATATTATAGGTTTTTTGATAACTTCTTTAGGTGTTTATATTGCTACAAGAGATTAAAAATGTTTATATGATTATTTATCATAAATATAATAATTAAAAATAAGGTAACATGTCAAAACCGAAATCAGATATAGAAATAGCTCGAAAAGCTAAAATGAAGCCAATCGGTAAAATTTTAAATAAACTGAATGTACCAGATAAAAGCAGCGCATTTAGTCCTATGGGTAGACATATTGCAAAAATAAATTTTGAGTTTTTAGACAAGCTTAAGAAAAAAAAGGATGGTCATTTAATTTTGGTTACAGCAATAACACCTACACCAGCTGGCGAGGGAAAGACAACTACCTCTGTTGGTTTAAGTGATGGTTTAAATAGGATTGGAAAAAAATCAACTGTTTGTCTTAGAGAGCCTAGTCTTGGGCCGTCTTTTGGAATGAAAGGTGGTGCTGCTGGAGGAGGATATGCCCAGGTTGTACCTATGGAACAAATAAACTTACACTTCACAGGTGATTTTCACGCTATTACATCTGCACATAATTTACTTTCAGCAATCATCGATAATCATATTTATTGGGGAAATAAACTTAACATAGATGAAAATAGGATTGTTTGGAAACGTGTAATGGACATGAATGACCGTGCATTAAGGTTCATTGATATTAACACAAATGGTGTAGCTAAAGATTTTAAAAGAACTGATGGTTTTGATATTACAGTTGCATCTGAAGTAATGGCAATTTTTTGCCTCTCTAATAACTTAAAAGATTTGGAGAAAAAAATTGGAAATATAACTTTTGCATATAATAAAGATGGAGAACCTCTATATGCAAGAGATCTTAAAGCCCATGGTCCCATGACAGTTTTACTTAAAGAAGCTATTAGGCCAAATGTGACCCAAAGTTTAGAAAATAATCCAGCAATTATACATGGTGGTCCATTTGCAAATATTGCACATGGATGCAACTCAGTTATTGCAACTAAAACAGCACTAAAATTGTCAGAATATGTAGTCACAGAAGCAGGGTTTGGTGCTGATTTAGGAGCTGAAAAATTTTTAAACATAAAATGTAGAAAGTCAGGGTTAGTTCCAAGCTGCGTAGTAATTGTAGCTACTATAAGAGCTTTGAAGATGCATGGAGGTGTTGAAAAGGAAAATTTAAAAAATGAGGATATAATCTCATTGAAAAAAGGTTTGGTAAATTTAGAGAGACACATTTTAAATATTAAAAAATTTGGATTAGAGCCAATTATAGCTATAAACCATTTTGTACTTGATACTAATCAAGAAATAAAAACTGTTTTAAATTTTTGTAAAAACAGAAAAGTTGAAGTGAGTGAATGTAAACACTGGGCTAAAGGTGGAAAGGGTGCAACAGATCTAGCGAAAAAAGTCGTTAAAATTTGCAAAAAGAAAAAAAACAAATTTAATTTCTTATATAAAGATAATCTCAAATTGTGGGATAAGATTGAATTGATAGCAAAACAAATTTATAAAGCCGATAAAATTACTGCAAATAGTGAGGTTATAAAAGAATTGGATAAATTCGAAAAGAATGGACACAGACATTTGCCAGTTTGTATAGCTAAAACACAATATAGTTTTTCAACTGACCCCAAACTTAAAGGGGCACCATCAAATCACGAAATACCTATTAGAGAAGTAAGATTATCGTCAGGAGCAGAATTTATAGTTGTTGTCTGTGGATCAATAATGACTATGCCTGGGCTACCAAAAGTACCTGCAGCTGACAACATCAAATTAAATAAAAAAGGTGAAATTGAGGGATTATTTTAACATAATCTTGTTAACCAATTTTTAAGCTCCAGCATTCTATTTTCTTTATCAGTTAACAAAATTTCTTTTTTAATAAATGATAAATGTTTTTCAACTTCATTTTCATTTTTAAAAACTTTTCTATACTCTATTAATCTCTTCTTCCTAAATTCAATCAAACTTATCATTTTTTCATAAGTTATTTCAGGATGATATTGTAGACCCCAAACTTTAGTATTATTTATTTCAAAATATAAACTTTGTATTTTATTAACTTTATTAGATGCTAAACAAATTCCTTTTTCTGGCAATTTTACTACTTCATCAAAATTAAAAGCTGGGGAATTAAATTTCTTTTCTTTATTTTCATAAAGCGGATGTTCAAGACCATGTTTGTTAATTTCAATTTCTTTAGCTATACCAATGTGAGGACTATCAGCTTTCATCACTTGCCCGCCCGCTGCAGTCACAGCTACTTGCATACCCCAACAGATAGCCAAGATATTTTTCACTTTATTTTGACAATTTTTCATAAATTCAATTTGTTTTCTAATTTCAGGTGTATCATTATAAATATTCAAACTACTTCCTCCCCAAATCAACCCGTCATATTTTTGTAGGTTGTTATTGTAATTTTGAATATCTAAATCTGAAGATGGATTTACTACATCTAGTTCTAGATCGTTTGTCAAATAAGATAGGCTATCCTTTAAGCTCTCGGTATGTGTTTGAATGCCTGCATTAGAGAAGTTTTTATTTTCTTCTTTTACGTTTCCTTCAACAATGAGTATTTTCTTCATAAAATTTAAATTTTCTTACCCATAATTTTGAAAAAGTTAATAGTACAATCTCAAGTTGTTTCTTTAATTTAATAATTGTCAAAAAATAAAGAAAATTTAATTATAAGATTACTTATTGAAGTATCCAAAGTCATGTGGTTAGATCATATCAAATAAGAATGATTAACATAGCAAAAACGAGGGAGGAATTATGTTAGCAAGAATGTTTAAAAAGCTAACTTCTACTCTTACAGTAGTTGTAGCTTTATTTTCTTCAATCGCTTTACCTCAAACTGTATTTGGTGCTGAAACTCAATATTTTCCAGTAGCAAGTAGCCGTGTTGGACCTTACTCAGCAATGGGAACTGGTTATTACGGAGCTCAAATTGATTACATGAACTATGTCAATATGACTGGTGGTGTCAATGGAGTTATGCTTACTTGGCAAGAATGTGAAACAGAGTATAACGCAGTAAAAACAGTTGAGTGTTATCAGCGACTTTTAGAAAAAGATGGTCAAAGAATAGTTGTGTTTGATACTTTAGGAACACCAGGAGCATATGCAGTTATTAACCGTATGGCAAAAGATAATGTTGTTTTAGCTCAATATGGTTATGGAAGAACTGACGGTGCTGATGGAAGAGTATGGCCTTGGGTATTTAATGCTGCAAGTCACTACTGGTCACAAATAGCTGTTAAATTAAAATTTATGGCGCAGATCGAGGGCGGAATTGATAAGATGAAAGGTAAAAAAATCGTTCACTTACACATTGACTCTGCTTACGGTAGAGAGCCATTACCAGCAATGAGAAAAATTTGTAATGACTGGGGAGTTGAGTTGATTGAAATATCAATCCCACCTCCAGGTCTAGAACAACAATCTCAATGGCTGCAAATCAGAAAAGAAAAACCTGATTGGGTTACTTTCTGGGGAGCAGGTTCTGGAATGAATTCAACAGCAATGACTAATGCTGCTAGAATTAATTTCCCAAGAGATAGAATGATGTACGTAACATTCGGTGCTGCCGAAGAGGATATGTATCCAGCAGGTGATGCAGCTAAGGGAACTTATGCTGTTGCAAATGCTTTACCAGGAGAATATCCATTGGTTAAAGACATCAAAGATAAAGTATATGGTGCTGGAAAAGGTAACTTAGCTGATCCAAACAGGATTGGTTCAGTTTACTGGAATAGAGGACTAGGTGCTGCAGTTATGTGGATTGAGGGCTTAAGAAATGCTCAAAAAATGCATAACAAAGTTGGTAAAGCAGTAACTGGTGCTGAGTTTAGAGATGGTTATGAAGCAATTAACATGACTGAAGCTAGACTTAAAGAACTTGGAGTTGGAGGAATGTTAGCTCCGTTCGCTATTTCATGTGCAAACCATGAAGGTGCCGGTAAATTTGCTGTAATGCAGTGGGATGGGACAAAATTCAATCAGGTAACTGGTTGGGAAGCTCCAGGCGATCCTGCATTTATTAGAGGTCTTGTTGAATCATCTGCAGCTAAGTTTGCTAAAGAGAACAACATTACACCAAAAAAATGTGGTTAATTAATTTAGAAATAAATTAATACTAATCGAAGGGGGAGTTTAAATAATCGAATTATTTTAAACTCCCCCTTTAAATAAAATTTAATTTAATATAAAAGAAAGTTTAATGAGTAACAGTTCAGCAAACATTCTAGACATAAAGAATATTGAAGTCAGATATGACGATGTTATTTTAGCTTTACACGATGTATCTTTGATAGTTCCTAAAGGAAAAGTAGTAGCATTATTAGGTGCAAATGGAGCAGGTAAAAGCACTACACTAAAAGCAGTTTCAACCATGCTAGCTTCAGAAAGAGGCAAAGTTACAAATGGTTCAATTGAATATGATGGAAACACAATAAATAAACAAACTCCTTCGCAAATGGTTGGGCTCGGAATGGTTCAAGTGTTAGAGGGCAGAAGATGTTTTGGTCACCTTACTGTAGAAGAAAATATAATTTCAGGAGCATATTCAAGAAAATTATCAAAAGGTGACATTAATCAAGAATTAGATAAAATTTACACTTATTTTATAAGACTCAAAGAAAGAAGAAAAAGTCAAGCAGCATTCACATCAGGTGGAGAGCAACAAATGATAGCAGTTGCAAGAGCAATGATGGCTAAACCAAAAATGTTATTATTGGACGAGCCAACAATGGGTTTAGCACCTCAGTTGGTTGCTGAAATTTTTAATATTGTAAAAGAATTAAATACCAAAGAGGGTGTTAGTATATTACTTGCTGAGCAAAATACTAACGTTGCATTAAAAAATTCAGATTATGGGTATATCATTGAAACAGGTAGAGTTATGCTAGACGGAACTGCACAAAGTTTATTAAATGACGATAAAGTGAAAGAATTATATTTAGGAATTTCAAAAAAAGGTAGAAAAAATTTTAGAGATGTTCTTAAAGAAGAAAGTTTAACAAAAAGAAGTAATTAAAGATGGAATACGAAAGAAAATTTAAGATAGGAAAACCAATATTAGAGGTAAATAATATCTCTCTCTCCTTTGGTGGTGTTAAGGCAATAACTGATACTTCTTTCAATGTGCTTGAGCACGAAGTTAGAGCAATTATTGGACCTAATGGAGCTGGAAAAAGCTCAATGTTAAATTGCATTAATGGAATTTATAAGCCTCAACAAGGATCTGTTTTGTTTAGGGGACAAGTTGTACCCAATATAACTCCAAATATTATGGCTCAGATGGGTCTATCTAGAACATTTCAAAACTTGGCTCTATTTAAAAGAATGTCAGTACTTGATAATATTTTAGTTGGGAGAAAACTTCACACAAAAACAAATTTCCTTGAGGTAGCTTTACAACTTCCCAAAGTAAAAAAAGAGGAGAAGTTAAACAGGGATAGATCTGAAGAGATAATCAGTTTCTTAGAGATTGAAGATATTAAAGATACACCAGTTGGAAAACTTCCTTATGGATTACAAAAGAAAGTTGAATTAGGTCGTGCTCTTGCAACAGACTCTACAATAATTCTATTAGATGAGCCTATGGCTGGTATGAATGTTGAAGAAAAAAGAGACATGTGTAGATTTATTTTAAAAGTAAATGATGAACTAGGTACAACTATGGTGCTTATTGAGCATGATATGGGAGTAGTTATGGATATATCAGACAGAGTGGTTGTGCTTGATTATGGCAAAGTTATTGGCGATGGCACGCCTGATGAAGTTAGATCAAATCAAAAAGTAATAGACGCTTATTTAGGAGTAGAACACTAGGATAAACATATGGTTGATGAATTATTATTTTTCATGGAAGTTTTGGTTGGTGGTTTGCTTGCTGGTACGATGTACTCTCTAGTCGCTTTAGGGTTCGTTCTAATTTTTAAAGCTTCAGCGACTTTTAACTTCTCACAAGGAGCTATGGTTTTTTTCTCAGTGCTAGCTTTTTGTGGTTTTATGCAAGATTTTAACATACCTTTTGTACTTGCTTTTATTTTAGCTGCTCTTTTAATGGTGGTAGTTGGTTTATGCACTGAAAGATTAGTTTTAAGACCTTTGATGAATGCTAGCGAAGACACAGTGCTAATGGCTACAATCGGTCTAGGATATGTTTTAGAGGGCTTAGCTCAGGCAGCATGGGGAGTAGAAGTAAGAAGACTAGATTTAGGTATTGGAGACTTTCCAGTGCCGTGGATCGCTGATAATTTAAAACTATTTATTAGTGCTCTTGATATCACAGCTGGATTAGTTGCAGCTTTAATGATTATCGGTCTGTTTTTATTATTCAAGTATACAAAAATTGGATTAGGCTTGAGAGCAGTTGCAGATGATGCGGGAGCTGCGAGCTCTATAGGAATTCCATTAAAACATATTATGTTATTAGTTTGGTCTGCTGCAGGGGTTGTAGCGTTAGTTGCAGGATGTATGTGGGGTGCAAGAGCTGGTGTTCAATTTGCTCTTGTTGACTTAGCTTTAAAAGCTCTACCTGTCTTAATTATAGGTGGTTTCTCATCTATTCCAGGAGCCATTATAGGAGGCTTAATTATTGGTGCAGTGGAGAAAGTGCTAGAGGTATACATTGGACCGTTTTTTGGTGGCGCCATTGAAGGTTGGGCTCCTTACGTATTAGCAATATTCTTTTTATTATATAGACCTGAAGGTTTATTTGGAGAAAAAATTATTAGGAGAGTTTAAACTATGAAACCAGTTTTTATGACATACACAAAAAAAGACCTAATTAACTTAGCCGTTTGTATGTTTTTAAGTGTATTAATAATACCTTCATTTATTACAACAGAGTATTGGTATACCTCTATATTAATTCCTTGGCTTTGCTTAGCTTTAGCTACAATTGGACAACAAATTGTTATGGGTTATACGGGCCAATTAGCTTTAGGAGCAGCTGGCTTTATGGCTGCTGGTGCTTTTGCTATGTTTAACCTTATTTTGCGAGTGCCTGATCTTGGTTTTGTGGGTTCATTAATAGTGTCAGGTTTGATTGCTGCAGCTTTTGGAATTTTGTTTGGTCTACCAAGTTTAAAAGTAAGAGGAATTTATCTGATGGTTGCAACACTAGCCTCACAGTTTTTTATTATATGGATGATTGATAAATTTGGCTGGTTTAAAAACTACGACTCATCAGGAATTATAACTGCCCAAGATATAGTTATCCTAGGAAAACCATTTACAACTCCATTAGCTATGTATTTTGTATGTTTAGCTGTTACCACTGTTTTAACTTTATTAGCTATGAATATGGCAAGAGGAAGCACAGGTAGGAATTGGATGGCAGTAAGAGACATGGATATCGCTGCTGAGTCCATGGGGGTTTCATTATTAAGAACCAAAGTTCAGGCGTTTGCTATCAGCGCATTTTATTGTGGAGTAGCTGGTGCTCTTTTTGCATTTTGTTATCTTAAATCTTTAGAACCAGTTGCTTTTGATATTAAATTATCTTTTAAGATCTTATTTATGTGTATTCTTGGAGGCCTTGGGACAATTAATGGCGCTTTTATTGGAGCAGCATTTATTTTGCTTTTTCCGGTTCTTCTAAATGCTATAGGAAACAACGTATTTCATGGAGCTATTGATGCTACAATTATTTCATCAATTGAACAGGTAATATTTGGTGGTCTAATGATTATATTTATGATTTACGAGCCTTTAGGGATGGCTAAGTTGTGGGAAAATTTAAAACAAAAGTTAAGTTTGAAATTACAATCCTCGAACGTCAAAAATTTGAAATCTTCTTTAAGTAAAAAATCTTAATTAGTGGATAAAAAAAAACTAATCATTGCACTTTTAATAGGTATTATAATTGGATTTCTAGTAGAAAATAACTTCTTAGTTTTTTAAAAAAATTAAATTTTTTTGTTATAAATAATTGTTTTTAACAAATGATTCATCAATGGAATTCTTTTTTTATCAATCTTTCTTAAGATATATGGCGCGATTTCTCTAGCTAGTTGCTCACCCTCTACAGTATCTTTAGGCATGAACCTTTTTTTTGCTACCGCAAATGAGAAACCTTTACCAAGAAAGTCTCCCATTTTACTGTTTCTTCCACCAATAGCACTTACGTACAAATCACCAATACCTGCAAGCCCTAATATTGTTGATACGTCTCCTTTAAAATATTTGATCAAAAATTTCATCTCATTCGCACATTTTTGAAATAAATCTGATCTAGCGTTTAAATTTTGACCTGAACCAATGACCATTGCGTATATATTCTTAATTGCTGAACATATTTCAATACCAATAATATCCTTTGAAAATTCTATCGAATAATACTTAGTGGATATAAGTTTTCCAATCCATTTAGCTATTTTAATATTTTTATTAGCAATAACTACACTTGTCTTATTTTTATTTGCTAATTCTTTAGCTAAACAAGGTCCTTTAAGTACTGATACGTTTGCTTTGCGATAATTATTTTTTAATAAATCTGAAATTGTTAAAATTTTTTTCTTCTTTTTATCATACTTTAATCCTTTAGTAAGAACCAATAAAGGGGTTTTAATTTTAAAATCTTTTAATTCTTTTCCAATAAAATCTATACCTGCAAGACTTAGGGCAATTACTATTAAATCAAATCTTTTCTTGAATATTTCGTTTGAATAATTCATAAATTTCAATTTTCTTGGAAGATTAATCTTTAGGGAAGGATGGAACTTTTTCTTTGCGTTAAGATTTTTAATAAAAATTTTGTTATATGGCTCTGTGATAGTAACAAGATTATTGTTTTCTAAACAGGGAATCGAAAACGCAGAACCCATAGCTCCACCGCCAATAATTAATATTTTACCCATATAATTTTAATAAATTTTAAAGTTATAAAAATTTCAACTAATACTTGAATGAAGCTTAACATAGAATTTCTAAATATAAAATTACTTATAATTTATATTAATATAGGTTTATTTATAGTTTGAATATAAAAAAAATTATCGTTAATGATAATTTAACTTTAGCTTAAAAATTCAAAATGCAAAATAGTAAATTTAAATACTCTAAATTTTTGTTAAATAAAAATTATAATTTTAATAGAGACTATGTTTTAAAATATTTACCATCAAATTTTTTATTTGATGCATATAAACGTATATCAAAATGGAAAGGCTATCGTCCTACTCCATTGTTAAATTTAAATAAATTAAATAAAGATTTAAAGCTTAATAATATATTTTACAAAGACGAGTCAAAAAGGTTTAACTTAAAATCTTTCAAAGCTTTAGGAGGTGCATATGCTGTGGAAAAAATCTCAAAAAAAAAAGGCAAAATTACTGTCTCATCAGCGACAGCTGGAAATCACGGGAGATCTGTGGCCTGGGGAGCAAAAAAATTAAGATTAAAATGTAAAATTTTTGTCAGCCAACATGTAAGTAAAGCGAGGGTAAATGAGATAAAAAAATTTGGTGCCGAGGTGATAAGAGTTAAAGGAAATTATGACGACTCTCTGAGAAAATGCCAGATATTATCAAAAAAAAATAATTGGAATATCATACAGGATGTTTCAACAAAAAATTATAAATATGTCCCCCGACTTACTATGGCAGGTTATTCTATTTTAATTAGGGAAGTATCTAAACAAACTAATCAATATATCACTCATATATTTCTTCAAGCTGGTGTAGGAGGATTAGCTGCTGGTTTGGTGGCTGGAGTAGCAAAATACTTTAAAAGAATTCCTAAAATTATAGTTGTAGAGCCAGATAAAGCTGATTGTGTGCTCCAAAGTATAAAAAGTAAAAAATTAAAAAAGATAAAAATTAAAAAAGAAAGTATTATGGGCGGAATGTCATGTAATAAGATGTCTCTTGTACCATGGCAGATATTAAAAAAAGCAACTAACTGTTGTGTTTCAGTCTCTGATAATAATGTAGCAAAAACAGTAGCTAAATTAAGAGATAAAAATTTCAGCAAAGCATCGATAATAGGTGGTGAGTGTGCCACACCTGGAATTATTGCTTTAATTGGAATTTGTAACGATAAAAAAACCAGGAAATTGATCAATCTTAATCAAAATTCAAATGTATTGGTAATAGGATGCGAAGGAAATGCAGATGTCAAACTTTACAAACAACTGTTATCTAAGGGAAGAAGATAAAAAAATTATATGACAAAAAATGCTATTACATGGATAAGGGAGGATTTTAGAATTGAAAATAATCCTGCTTTGTCCTACGCAACTCAAAATCATGAGAATGTGCTTGCCCTATACATTTATAACAAAAACGATTTTGATAACAAAAGAGAGGCCCAAAAATGGTGGCTTTCAAAATCTCTTGAAACATTTAGATCTGTATTATCAAAATACAAAATAAATCTTGAGATACTTGCGGGAGATGAGCTTGACGTATTTTCAAAAATTAAAAAGCAAGATAATTGCTCAATATATTGGAATAAAATTTACGAACCTGACGTAATTGAAAAAGGAAAAAAAATTAGAGATATTTTCGTTAAAAATGAAATTGAGTTTAAATATTTTAAAGGAAATATTTTGAATGAGTTTCAAGAAGTAACTAAAAATGACGGGACACCGTTTAAAGTATTTACTCCTTTTTGGAGAAATGCTGAAGAAAAATTTTTGGGTTTACCGCCAAGTAAAAATTACAGTGTCAAAAAAAAAATAAAAGCACTTTCTTTTTTTAAAAACTGTATAGAGCCAAAAGATATACTTCCGAAAAATAATTGGTATAAAAAATTTGAAAATTACTGGAAGGTTTCTGAAGATGAGACAAAAAAAATTCTAAATAATTTAGTTAACAAAAAAATAAAAGATTACGGATCTGCCAGAGATTATCCATCAGTTGAGGGTACATCAAAATTATCTCCATACATTAAACATGGACAAATTCATGTGAATACTATCTGGAAAAAATGTAATGAGATTGGGTCTAAAGGGATTGGCTACAGAAAATATATCAATGAATTAGGTTGGCGCGAGTTTTCACATAGTTTAATTAATTATTTTCCAGAGTTTTTAAAAGGAAACTATAGGAAAGAATTTGATAAATTTCCTTGGGTAAAAAATAATAAATTTTTGAAAGCATGGAAGTCAGGTATGACGGGGTATCCTATTGTAGACGCTGGAATGAGAGAACTCTACGAAACAGGCTGGATGCACAATCGAATTAGAATGGTTGTCGGTTCTTTTTTGGTGAAGCATTTGAGAATAAATTGGACTGAAGGTGAAAAACATTTTAGAAATTGCTTACTAGATTTTAATAAAGCAAATAATGTAGCACAATGGCAATGGGTTGCAGGTTGTGGTGCAGATGCAGCTCCATACTTCAGAATATTTAATCCTATCCTTCAAGGAGAAAAATTTGATAAAGAGGGCTTATATGTAAAAAAATGGGTGCCAGAATTAAATAAAGTTCCACAAAAGTTTATTCATAAACCATGGGAGATGGAATTAAAATATCAACAAGCTATAAATACAATCATTGGAGAAGATTATCCAAAACCAATTGTAATACATGAAGAGGCACGAGCCTCAGCTCTAAAAGCTTTTCAAAGTTTAAAAAAAAATTAAATTTCTCCTAAAAAATGATGAATTATTGTTCTTATTTGTGGCTTTAATCTATGCTCAAATAAATAAATACCCTGCCATGTACCAAGTAATAATTCACCGTTTTCAACACTCAGCGATATCTGATTATTTGTTAAACTTGCCTTTATATGTGCTGGCATATCATCTTTGCCTTCTGCTGTATGAATATACAACTTGCTATCCATTGGTGCTAGATTATTAAAATAATTAATCAAATCAGTTTGAACGTCTGGATCTGCATTTTCTTGAATTATCAAAGAAGCACTTGTGTGTTGAATACTTAAATTCAGAATACCATTTTTAAACTTATTTTCATTTATCCAACTAATAGTTTGATCTGTAAATTCATACAATTTTTGTCCATTAGTAGTAATTTTAAAGTTATTAAATTTTTGTATCATAATTTAAAATTTGAGGACGTTAATTCATATAAACGACTTATGGTGCGTTTAAACGGTTCTTTTAATGATTTTGACGAGTTGAATTCATCTAAACTCTTCTCTGCCGAAACTGCAATCGGTATTTTCTTATCATAAACTATGTCAATTAAAGTTATAAACCGAAGTTGTTGATTAGAATTAATGTCATCAAACTGTGGTATTTTATCAATAAATATAAATTCTGAAACTTTAACTATTTCTAAATAATCCTCAGCACCTAAATTTTGATCACATAATTCATTAAAACTAAACCTCACTATGCCCTCATAGAATTCTTTAATATGAAAATCTCTGCCTTTAATATTAAGTATCTTATTAATCTTTTTTTTATTTTTCGAAATTATCCTAAAATATTTATTCATTTTAAAATTAGTTTCTTCATTTAAAGGAAAGAAATATCTATCATTTTGATTATCTTTTGATTTTCTATAATCATCCTCAATTATAAGCTCACATTCTATTGTCCTTTTTTTCATTATTTCAATAAATGGCTTGAATTGCTCACGTTGAAGACCATCTTTATATAATTCGGATATCTTTATGTTAGAAGTTATAATAATTTTTATGTTTTCATTAAATATCTTATCAAATAATTTACCTAATATCATAGCATCTACTATATTAGTTACTTGAAACTCATCAAAATATAAAAGAGAAACTTTTGATTTGAGATTTTTCACGAATAAGTCAATAATATTTTCATCTTCTTTATTTTTATTTTCATAAACAAAATCATGAAAACTAATCATAAATTCGTTAAAATGAAGTCTTAATTTTTTTTGAGAAATATCATTAAAAAAAAAATCTAGGATCATTGTTTTCCCTACACCAACACCTCCTTGAAGATAAAAACCTCTCTTAATCTCTTTTTTTTTAAAAATATTAAGTATAGATAAGCTAAAATTACTATCGTAGAAGTCTTGGAGCTTCTTGATTATGAAAATTTGACTCTGATTATGATTTAAGTTTTTTGAATTACAAAATAATCTAAATTTTTCTTCGAGACTTTTCGGCATTAATCCTTTTTGATTTTAAAATCAATACCATATTCAGATCTTGGTCCTTTCCTTAACCCGAAAGGGCCAGCAATAAAAATTGTTAATGGCTTTGTTCCAGGTTTGAGATCAACTCTGTGTAAATTATTAGCTGACCTGAAACCAATATAGCCTGGTGGTCGCCAATATTTTCCTGAGCTTAAGGTTTCCCAATACCCTCCTCTAATCACTATTGTCATGTAAGGAAAGGGATGGTTATGAACTCCTTCGCCATGGTCGTCAGTCAACATTTCATGAATTAAAATATTAAATGGGAACCATTTTGGCCTGTGTCTAAAAATTAAGTAATATCTGTTCATCCAGGGTTTAGCTAGGTCAAATCTTGGATGTGATGGCCCCCTGTCTAAAACGACTTTTTTTCTTCCTAACTTTTCTAGTAATTTTAAAAACATTAATTTAATTTAATTATAGCATTGTCCTTAACCAAATATAAATTTTTATTTAAAATTTGAGGGCGTGAAATTTTGTCATTATCGATTTTAAGAGTCGAAATTGTTTTGCCAGATTTTATATCAATCACTAATAATCTGCCTATATTTGTTGACAAATATATATTTTTCAATCCCACAATAAATCCAGTAGGAAAGATATGATTTCTTTTTTTTGGATTAAAATTTTTAAATACGTCAGTGACTTTAATTATATTACCTGTAATTTTATCAATAACTATTAAATAACCCTCTAATGAAACTGATATCAAAAAATTTTCGATTAAAGTGGGTCTCAAATTTGAATTAACAGTATTTTCCCAATTAAAACTTCCAGATTTTATATCAACCGAAAAAAATTGATTTTTATTATTTGAAAAAAACAAATTATTTTCATCGGCTATCATATCTGATGTTTCAAGAGAAAAGGCTGACTCGTAAATAATATTACTTTGTGTGGGTAATTGCCAAATTAGTCCACCATCATTTACATTGACTGCACTTATATCTCCTAAAGAATTATTAAAGTAGACAACATCACCAATAATCACCATTGATAACTTTTTCTGCGATCTGATTAGTGACGACTCTGTTTGGAAATTCCATAGCTCTTTTCCATCTTTTAGAGAAAAGCATCTTAATGTATTTGTAAAATCAATTATAAAAAAACGATCTTTAAATATTTTTATCTGTGAATTAAATGGTGCGGAATTATTTTTTGACCAAATTAAATCCCCACTATCTAAATTTAAAATATAATATTTAGTCAAATTATCTGCAACTACTAAAAATTCATCATTATTTGCAAATTGTAAAATTGGATCCGATTTTTTTTCTGATTTAGAATAATAATTTTTTTTCCAAATTAATTTTGAATTTTTATCAAATTGTAAAATTGTACCCTTATCATCAAAGAAAATTATATTTTCTCCATTAAAAGAAATGATGGGTTCAAACTGATAAAAATTTTCTATCTTTGAAAACTTATATTTTGAAGATTTTTTTAATGATCCATCAAAATTAATCCTTCCATCATTATTTGTTAGTTTTTTTAGTAAATTTGTCTTTCCAGGTTTTGAACTAAAATTTAAATTTATATTGGTATTTAATTCTTTACTTAAAGTTATATTATCTTTAAAAATTTTTTCAAATTTTTTTTCTTCAACTGCAGTTATTGTATCCGAGGTCCAAAACTTAGAATTTTTATTTAAAGAACAACCAGAGCAAAAAATAATGATTAAAAATAAATATATAATTTTATTCACTTAAATCTCTATTAAGTCTTTTTTGAGCTTCTAATTTAATTTCTTGATTTGCTTCATTTAAGTTTATTATTTGATTGAAAAATTCTTTTGATTTTTGCATCTCTTTTTTTGAATAAAAATATTCGGCCATTAAGTATAATGCATGAGATTTCCAAATGCTCTTTGATCTAATTATAGGATTTAGGATATCTAAAAGTTCAACTTCGTTGCTATTATCCGCATTATAGAGCGCTTTTTTGTAAATATTTAAATTCCTGATTTCATCATCTAAAGAAGTATCGTTTATTATAACATTGAATAACTCGTTTATTTTATTTTTTTCATCAATTAATTTATTATCTATTATAAAATAAAGGGATAATGGCGAATAAGTTGGATCTTTTTTATTAATCAAGTTAACTAAATTTTCAGCTGTTTTCTCTTTGTTATCTTCTGAGTAATCAATAATTATCGAATTAAAATCATCTGATATTTTTATTTTTTGTTTACTTTTGTACTCACCTAAAGAAAAATAACCAATTAAAGATATACAAATAATAATTACTGACAAAATTAACTTATTTTTATTTTTAATAAAAAAATTTTTTATCTTTTCATTTCTTGTATTGGTGTTGATTATTGAGATATCCTCATCCATACTTAAATCATATTTCTTAGAACATACTGAAGTATTCCACCATTTTTATAGTACTCTAATTCATTTTTGGTATCTATTCTGCACAAAGTTTCAATTATTTTTACGTCACCTGATAAATATTTTATCTCCACTTTTACTTTATCAGACGGATTAACACCTTTCTCAATATCTACTATACTTATCAATTCAGAACCTGTTAAATTTAAATTCTTTCTATTCATATTATCAGTAAATTGTAGTGGCAATATTCCCATTCCTATCAAATTAGACCTGTGTATTCTCTCGAAACTTTCAGTAATTACGACCTTAACTCCCAATAATTTTGTACCTTTTGCAGCCCAATCACGAGAGGAACCTGTTCCGTATTCTTTTCCACCAATTATTACTAAATCAGTCCCTCTTTTTTTATATTCTACTACCGCATCATAAACAGACATTACTTTTTCTTCAGGGTATAACTTTGTAAAACCACCTTCTGTGCCAGGTGCCATTTCATTTTTAATTCTAATATTTGCAAATGTGCCTCTCGTCATGACTTCATGATTTCCACGTCTAGAGCCATAAGAGTTATAATCTTTTGGTAGAATTTGATAATTCATGAAATATTCACCTGTAGGGCTATTCTTTTGAATATTTCCTGCTGGAGAAATATGATCAGTAGTGACCATATCACCTAAAATTAGTAATGGCCTTGCATTTTTAATTTCTTTAAAGCCTTCAGGTTCATCAGTTAGATTATCAAAAAATGGTGGTTTTTTTACGTAAGTAGAATTTTCGTCCCAATTATAAATACTGCTTTTTTCTGTTTTAATTTCCTGCCATTGCTTTGGTCCTTCAGAAACATTTGAATATCTTTTAACAAACATATCTGCGTTAAGTGAGTTTTTTAAAGTTTCCTCTATTTCTTTATTCGAGGGCCAAATATCTTTTAAAAAAAGATCGTTACCATTTTTATCTTTTCCAAATGAATCTTTAAATAAATCAAATTCCATATGACCTGCAAGTGCGTAAGCTACTACTAGTGGAGGAGATGCCAGATAATTAGCTTTAACATGGGGTGAAATCCTCCCTTCGAAGTTTCTGTTACCTGATAAAACTGAAACAGTATATAAGTTTTCTTTTTGTATACCCTCAACAATGTTATCGGCTAATGGACCTGAATTACCAATGCAAGTTGTGCATCCATAGCCAACCAAATTAAATCCTAATTGATCTAAATAAGTATTCAAACCAGCTTTTTCCAAATAATCAGTTACAACTTTAGATCCAGGAGCTAAAGATGTTTTGACCCATGGTTTTACATTAAGCCCTAACTCAACTGCTTTTTTTGCTAGCAACCCTGCCCCAATTAAAACATTTGGATTTGAAGTGTTAGTGCAAGATGTAATTGCTGCTATTAAAATTGAACCATCTTTGATCTCGTAATCTGTATTTTTAACTTTAAAAATTTTATAATCTTCTCTATTTGTAGCTTCCTTAAATACTTTTCTAAAATTACTAGATGCATCTGATAGAAGAACTTTGTCTTGTGGTCTTTTGGGTCCTGAAATTGTTGGAACCACGGTTGACATATCTAAAGAAATCTTATCACTGAATTCAATTTCATTACTTGCCCAAAGACCTTGCTCTTTTGCGTATTTTTCAACTATTTCTACAGTTTCTTTTCCTCTTCCAGAAAATTCTAAATATTTTAATGTTTCTCCATCTATAGGGAAAAAACCACAAGTAGCCCCATATTCAGGAGCCATATTGGCAATTGTTGCTCTGTCTGCTAGTGTAAGATTTTTTAATCCTTCGCCGTAAAATTCTACAAACTTTCCAACAACACCTTTGTCTCTTAACATTTTAACTACAGTGAGAACTAAATCTGTAGCTGTTGTACCCTCGGGCATTTTTTTTGTAAATTCAAATCCTATAACTTCAGGAATTAACATTGAAATTGGTTGTCCTAACATACCGGCTTCAGCTTCTATTCCACCAACTCCCCAACCTAGAACTGATAAACCGTTTACCATTGTTGTGTGACTATCTGTTCCAACCAGTGTATCAGGGAGTAGATATTCTTCTCCTTTATATTTCTCTGACCAAACTACTTTTGATAAGTATTCTAAATTTACCTGGTGACAAATTCCAGTTCCTGGGGGAACTATTCTAAAATTATTAAATGCACTTTGACCCCATTTTAAAAAAGAATATCTCTCCCCATTTCTCTTGAATTCAATATCTACATTTTTCTCAAAAGAATCTTTTTTAGCGGATTGATCAACTTGAACTGAATGATCGATAACTAAGTCGACTGCTGACATAGGATTAATAGTGTTTGGATCTTTGTTTTTTTCTTTTACTGCCTCTCTCATTGCAGCTAAATCAGCCACAGCTGGTATTCCTGTGTAATCCTGAAGCAAAACTCTCGCTGGTCTATAAGCTATCTCAGTTTTAGAACTTTTTGTGTCAAGCCAAGATTTGATTGCTTCGATTTGATTCCTGCTCACTGATAAATCGTCTTCATATCTCAAAAGGTTTTCCAACAAAACTTTAAGTGATTTTGGTAATTTTGATATACCATATAATCCATTTGCCTCTGCTTTTGATAAAGAATAAATTTTAAAATTTTTTCCATTTACCTCTAGATTTGATAAAGATTTGTAAGAGTTTTTGTTTCCTGGTTTCATGTTTTATATATAAAATGTAATTATGCTCAAAAGAAGAAGCCCTGACATAACATAATTAAAGTATTTAATAAATTTCTCATTTGTCGCAAATTTCCTAAGGTATTTACCTATCAAAGTCCAAAAAGTAATACTTGATAAGGATACGAGAAAAGCAAACAGAACAACTTGAGTCGCGTAATTTAAATAATTTTCTCCAAATTCAACATATGTCGAAACTATGATTATTCCTATCAAAACACCCTTTGGATTTAAAAATTGAAAGATAAAGGTGTCTAAAAAAGATATGGGATTTTTATTTTTATTTTCAATAGAATTTTTTGAAAAACTTATTTTATAAGCTAAATAAATCAAAAATAAACTTCCCGAATATTTTAGGACTGTTTGAATAATAGGAAATAATTTAAAAAAATTAACTAAACCGATAGTTAATGCAAATACAACTGAAGTAAATCCAAAAGTAACTCCAAAAATATGTGGTATTGTTTTTTTTATACCAAAATTAAATCCTGAGTATGATGCAACTATGTTATTTGGACCAGGTGTGTAAGCAGCTACTATCCAAAATAATGCCATAGATAAAAATTCTGGATGCATGATTAGGCTATAGGCAAACCATTCTCTGCTTTTTGAGATGGATGGACTAATGTAACTTTGCCCTCAGTGTCAATAGAGCCCAAGAGTAAAAACTGTGATTTTACACCAGCTATATTTTTCTCTGTAAAGTTACAAACACCAATAACTTGTCTACCAACTAGGTTTTCCTCATTATAGAAGTGTGTTATTTGAGCTGAGGAAGTTTTAACACCGATTTCTTTACCAAAGTCAACATCAACAACTAAAGATGGTTTTCTAGCTTTTTCATTTTTTTTTACTGATAGTACAGTTCCAAGTCTAATATCTATTTTTTCAAATTGATCGTAGGTTATTTGTGGTTTCATAATAATAATGTATAATTAATTTAATTATGGGTATTGATAACAATTTATATGAAAAATCAATAAAGATATTGACTGATCTAATATCTTTTCAAACTATTTCTGGAACAGATAATACTAAATTAATAGATTATTGTGAAAAAATCTTAAATAATCTTGGCATAGAAACGTTTAAAGTTTTTGATGATGAGAAAAAACGGGTTAATCTATTTGGAACTCTAAAGGCGAAAAAAACAAATGGAAAAAAACCAATTATATTGTCTGGCCATACTGATGTAGTTCCAGTTTCAAAGGGTTGGTCAACAAATCCATTTAAAGCAACAATAATAAATAAAAAATTATACGGCAGAGGATCTTGTGATATGAAAGGGTTTATTGCATGCACTCTTGCATATGCTCCAATTCTTGCTCGAAATAATTTAGATCGTGATTTTCATTTTTGCTACACTTTTGATGAAGAAACGGCATGCATAGGTGCTCCACTACTAATTAAAGAAATGAAAAAAAGAAATATTAAGAACGGAATATGTATAGTTGGTGAACCAACCAAAATGAAAATTATTGATGCACATAAAGGTATGAATGAGTACACTACATATTTTGGAGGTCTTGCGGGACACAGTTCAAAACCTCATGAGGGCGTCAATGCAATCGAATATGCATCAAGATATATAAACAAACTATTAGAAATTAGAAAAGAATTAATAAAACGTGCTCCAGCAAATTGCATATTTGATCCTCCTCACTCAACTCTATCTGTAGGAGGCATATTGGGTGGAATTGCACACAATGTAATAGCTGATAAATGCAAAGTTGAATGGGAAACTAGACCAGTTAATAAGTCAGATGGTGATTTTGTGACTGAAGAAATTGAAAAATTTACAAATGAGGAACTTCTGCATGACATGAAGAAAGTTTTTCCAAAATCATATATCAAAAAAGAGATTATTGGTGAAGTTATTGGCTTTGAAAAAATAGATGCATCTGAAGCATGTGAATTTGTTGCGTCGATAACAGGTGATAACTCAAGACAAGTTGTATCTTTTGGAACAGAGGCTGGGTTATTTCAAGAAGTGGGTATAAGCACAGTCGTATGCGGACCTGGTTCTATTGAGCAAGCGCATAAAATTGATGAGTTTATTGAATTAGATGAATTAAAAAAATGTTTAAATTTTCTAGAAGGTATTAAGAATAGATCAATAAATTAATTCCAACCACCTACCGATTTAACCTCTAAAAATTCTTGAAGACCATGCTCACCTGCTTCTCTACCAATGCCTGAATGTTTAAAACCACCAAATGGAGTATCAATAGCAATTCCAGCACCATTTACATCAACCATTCCAGATCTTAATTTTTTTGCAACTCTTCTAGCTTTTTCTTGATCTTTAGTTTGAATATAATTTGTTAAACCATAAGGGGTGTCGTTAGCTATTTTTATAGCTTCATCTTCAGTTTCAAACGGGATCACAGACAAAACAGGTCCAAAGATTTCAGTCCTAGCAATTTCCATTTTATTATCTACATCAGCAAATACTGTTGGTTTTACAAAATATCCTTTTTCAAGACCAGTAGGTTTTCCTAGTCCTCCTGCTATTAGTTTAGCACCCTCATCAATACCTTTTTTAATTAAAGACTGTATCTTATTAAATTGAGACTCCGAAACTACGGGACCGATATGTTCTCCCTCTTTATTAGGATCCCCAACTTCCATTTCTTCAGAAAATTTTTTTAATTTTTCAATTGCTTGATTATAATTAGACTTTTCAATAAGCATTCTTGTTGGTGCATTGCAAGATTGACCAGAATTTTTAAAACATCTTAAAGCACCCCACTCAATGGCGCTTGGATCTGCATCTTTAAATATAATATTGGCTCCTTTACCACCTAATTCTAAACTCACTCTTTTAAAGTCACTTGCAGCATTTTGTGAAATCAATGCCCCAGCTCTTGTAGAACCTGTAAAAGAAATCATGTCAATGTCAGGATGCCGAGTTAATGCTTCTCCTGTTGTAGAGCCGTCTCCATTAATTAAATTAAAAACCCCTGGAGGAAAATTAGTTTCATCAATTAATTCAGCTAGTATCATTGATGACAATGGCGCCAATTCAGAGGGTTTCAAAACCATCGTACATCCAGACGCTATCGCGGGTATAACTTTCAAACAAACTTGATTCATTGGCCAATTCCAAGGAGTGATTAATGCACAAACTCCTTTAGGTTCATAAATAAGTCTTTGATTGGGTGCATGATCACCTAAAGGTTTTTCAAATTCAAAATTTTTTAAATGTCTAATAAAAGATTTTATATGTGCCGCACCAGTGCCAGCTTGAAGTTTTGTTGCAAAATCCTTGGGAGCACCCATTTCTAGCGTAATTGCTTTTGCAATATCTGCCCACCTTTTTTTATAATTTTCGTATAGTTTTTCTAATAACTTTATTCTTTCTTCTTTCAAAGAAAAAGCCCAAGTCTCATAAGCTTTTTTAGCTGAGCTTACTGCACGATTGACATCATCTTTGTTGCCTAAAGTTATAACAGCACTATTTTCCTCTGTTGCAGGATTGATAACTTTAATTTCGTGTGTGCTTTGAGGCTCTTGCCATTTACCTTCGATATAAAAATTTTTTTTATTCTCCATAAAAATATAAGCCTTGATTATTTTTTTGCAAATAAATTTGTTAATTCATATACTATAGTTGCAGCAGCAAGAGAAGTAACTTCAGCATGATCATATGCTGGAGAAACTTCAACCACATCTGCTGATATTAAATTTAATCCTGATAAACCTCTAAGAACATTGACCATTTCTCTTGAAGTCATTCCAGCGATTTCTGGAGTACCTGTACCAGGGGCAAAAGCAGGATCCAATACATCAATATCTATTGATAAGTACAAAGGATTATTTCCTACCCTTTTTTTAATTCTTTCAGCAATTTTATCTGCGCCCTGTGTTTGGAATTCATCACAATGAATTATTTTAAACCCAAAACTTTCGTCATTTTTTAAATCCTCTCTACTATATAATGGACCTCTTATCCCTACATGCATAGAAGCATCATTTAAAAATAAGTTTTCTTCTCTCGCTCTTCTAAAGGGTGTGCCATGGGTATAAGGTGCACCAAAATATGTATCCCAAGTATCTAAATGAGCATCAAAATGAACTAAAGCTACTGGACCATTATTAATCTTGTTAACAGACTTTAACAATGGAAATGCAATTGTATGGTCACCCCCTAAACTTATAATGCCTCCAACTTTATTTAGTAATTCCCCAGCTCCTACTTCTATCTGTTTGATTGCTTCTTCTATATTAAAAGGATTACAAGTGATATCCCCTGCATCAGCAACTTGTTGAACTTTAAAAGGCTCAACATCGTAATTTGGATGATAATTTGTTCTTAAGTGTCGTGAGGCTTGTCTTATACTTTGAGGTCCAAATCTTGCGCCTGGTCTATAACTTGTGCCCGCATCAAATGGGATACCGACAATTGCAACATCGCAACTTGCAACGTCTCTTAACTCAGGTAATCTTGCAAAGGTTGAGGGACCAGCAAACCTGGGTACTTTTGTACCACTAACAGGTTGGATTGGATCTTTATTTCCTTTTTTTTTCACAGTAAAACTGTATCACATTCATCTAAATAGGAATATCTTCTATGTGTAAATTTATGAGATTAATTATATTGATTATACTTTATTCATTTATTTCTTCTCAAGTCTATGCAGATACAATTTACAATCTAATAAAAATTCCAAATTTAGAAATTTATGACGTCAAAACTCCAAATAAGCTAAGGTACTTTTATGCCAAACAACCTTTCACATTAGGGATTGATAATAATATTAACTGTTACAACTCAAAAAAAGAAATAATTGATAAAAAATACAAAATAATTCAAAGAAATCTAAATAAATATAGTCAAAAATTCTTAAAAAAAATTAATCTTAAGTACATTGTTTTATGTGAAGATTTATCGATTTCAAAAATAAATACTGCTGGAATACCAGATCATGTAATGAAAACTCTTATATTAGATATTAAGTTTAATGTGAAATATTTTGAAAGAGTAATTCATCACGAAGTTTTTCATATTATTCATGATAGTTTTGAGGAATTGTTTAATGAAAAGGTTTGGACCAATTTTAATGTGAACGAATTCAAATATGCTGAATGTTCTACCTGTACTGATAAGCTTGGTCTAGATACATATATAAATACTAAAGGTTTTTTTTCTGAATATTCACAATCTACTGCATCTGAGGATATGGCGGAGGTATTTTCGCATTTAATGATTAAAAAAGAATTAAATAATCTCGATCCAATTTTAGAAAAAAAAATACGATTTATTAAAACAAACCTACTAAAAATTGATGAAAACTTTATTTTGTGATTGAAAAAATAAAACCCTCAAGATCAGAAAAAATAATTTTTATATTTTTAGTTTTTTTAGCAATATTCTCTTTTAGCTCTTTTTTTTTGATAAAGAATAAGTGTTTGTTCATAAAAAATTATGATCCTAAAAATTTAGAGTTTAACTATCCTGAAAATATTGCAATTTTGAATGTTGACTGTGGAAATGTTATTATAGAATTATATCCTAACGTTTCACCCAAAGCAGTAAAAAGATTCAAAAAATTAATCAAATCTAAAGCGTATGATAATATAGCTTTTCATAGAGTAATTAAAAATACGATTGTACAAGCAGGAGACTTAGAATTTGGTAAAAAAGGGTATCTTGATTATGGAAAGATTGGGACTGGTAAATCTGGATTGGGAACAATTAATTCAGAAATAGATACACCGTTTGACTTTGATAAAGGTAGTGTCGCATTAGCAAGAACTAAAAAGTATAATACTGAGGATAGCCAATTCTTCATAATTCTGAGAGATGAGCCATTATTTGAAACTGAGTTTACACCTATTGGAAAAGTAATTTATGGTTTAGAGGCTTTGTATAAAATAAAATACTTGGACAAATCTGAATACGTTTTGAGACCTGATTTTATAAATTCCTTAAGGATGTTAGTTAATTAAAGGTTTACCAGTTGCCAAGGTGTGTTTTATTCTATCTTGCGTTTTTTGAGTTTCAATTAATCTCATAAAAGCGTCAAGCTCTAATTTAAATAAATCATCTTCAGAAAGAGTTTTTTCAACTGTGGTTTCACCTCCACTTAAAACATGAGCTAATTCCTTTGCAACCTCTACTCCATGATCTAATATAACCTTATCATTGTAAAGTTTTTCTAAAATCTTATCCATTTTACCAATCACTGACTTTCCTGGTAAATTAAACTTAAGTTCCTCAGGTGGCATAAAATCCTTATTTTCACTTAAAATTTTTTTAGAAACTTCTAATAAACTATTTCTATTCATTATTTTTTTATCACCAGGTCTTAGATATTTCATTGGTTCTGCCTCAACTGGTGATGTAGCCGTCTTACCATATCCAATAATATCAAAAACTTTCAATGGTGCATAATTAGGGTCTGACTTTGCTTCTTCGGTGTCCATCCAACGTGCTAACATTTCTTTACATCCTCCTCCTGCTGGAATCAAACCTACTATAGTTTCAACTAACCCAACTACAATATTTGTATGCGAAGCTACAAAATTACTTTGAACCATAACCTCAAACCCGCCACCCAATGTTAATCCTGAGGGTGCTGAAATGACTGGATATTTAGAGTATTTTAAATGCTTACATGTTTCTTGAAAATATTTAATAAACTTTTCTATAGATTTAAAATCTTTTTTATCGGCAAACTGCATTGTGTAAGTTAAGTTCACACCAGCAGAAAATTGCATGCTTTCATTAATAATTATCAAAGGTTTATCAGTTGCTTTTTTAAGAGCATCCATGGAATCGTAATCTAAAGCGTTAGCTTTTGTAGTAAACTCAACAATATTGTAATCATTAAACCTATAAATTTTTGCAGAATCATTTCCATCCAAACTTAATGCTGTTTTCTTAACTTTTCCTAAAGTCTCTATATTGGTATATTTTTGTCTTTCACCATAAAAATCCTCATTTTTATTTTTTGATAAATTCTCTAAGAAACCATTGCCATCAAAGTCATCTATTTTGTTAAAGAAATTCTCAACTCCTATTTCTTCGAGCATTTCAAAAGGTCCTTTTGCCCAGTTAAAACCTAGTCTCATTGCTTCATCAATATCATTAAACTCTTTTGTAATTCCTGGAACTAATGACGATGCATATTTAATTATCTTAGAAATTACTGACCAAGCGTATTCTCCATATTTATCTTCCCTGTTAATTAAACCCTTAAGATCTACTTTATCTGATTTTATATCTATCTTTTTGCTTTGCACGTAGTCTCCAGTTTCAAGATTGATAGCTTCCATAACCTTTGTGGCTCCTGCCTTGTTCATTCTATAAAAGCCACCCTTACCTTTTCTTCCAGTATAACCTGTCTTAATGAGTTTTTTTACTAATGGAATTTCTTTTGCAACTTCATGAAATTCATCTGTCTCAGGTAATTCTTTAATAAAACTTTTTAATACATCTGCCATTAAATCGATACCAATCAAATCGTATAGACCAAATACTCCTGTTTTTGGAATTCCCATAGGTCTTCCAAAAATTGCATCTGCCTCTTCTACTGAAAGTTTCATCTTAAATGCTTCTATCATTGCTATTTGCATGGCATAAACCCCAACTCTATTACCTAAAAAACCAGGGGTATCATTACAAACAATTGCACCTTTACCAAGTTCTATCTCACAAAATTCTTTTAATTCATTAATTTTATCAAGATCGTTATTTTCATTTTTAACTATTTCTAACAGACCCATATATCTAACGGGGTTAAAAAAATGTGTGATACAGAAATCTTTTTTTTCCACATCAGTTAAATGTTGAGATAAAACTTTAATTGGAATTGAAGAAGTATTCGAAGAAACTATCGCTCCATTTTTTCTCTCTTTAAATATTTTCTCATAAATTTGATGTTTGACATCAATTCTTTCAACAACTGCCTCAACTATCCAATCTGCATCCTTAACTATATCAAAATTATCAGTTATATTACCAACTCTGATATTGTTAATTTTTGATTTATCAATTAGTAAAGGTGGTCTAGACTTATGAATTCTATCTCTTGCTTTTTCACTTATTTCAGTTTTTAAATCAAGTAAAGTAACAGGTATATTTGCATTACATAAATGAGCAGCTATACCACTTCCCATTGTTCCTGAACCAATCACAACTACATTTTTAATTTTCATTTAAGGATTTTACTATTGATTAATACCTCTGAGCCTCTCAGATCTTCTTCTTAAGAGTTCAGCAGTTACTAAAATTAAAGTCGATAATACAATAAGGCAAGTTGCGACAGCAAGAATGGTTGGACTCAATTGTTCTCTTAAACCTGTCCACATTTGAATTGGTATTGTGGTATTTTCAAGTCCTGCTAAAAATAAAACTACCACTACTTCATCAAATGATGTTACAAATGCAAATAACCCTCCTGAGATTACACCTGGCAAAATTAGAGGTAAAGTTATTTTCATAAAAGTATTTACTGGATTACTTCCAAGACTTGCTGCAGCTCTTGTTACGCTATGATCGAATCCTGACAATGTTGCTGTAACTGTAATCACTACAAATGGCGTTCCTAAAACAATATGTGCAAGTACAATACCAGTATGAGTTGCCGCTAAACCAGCTTTGGCCATAAAGAAAAAAATTGCAACACCAGATATAATTAAAGGAACAATCATTGGTGAAATTAACACTGCCATAATTAAACCTTTGTAAGGCATATGTCTGCTACTTAAACCTAAGGCAGCAACTGTTCCGAGCAAAACAGAGCCTATGGTTGCAAAAATAGCAATTATGAAACTATTTTTTGCTGCTAGACCCCATGGATTTTTAGTACCATAAATCATGTCTTGATACCATCTTAAAGAAAAAGCATCAGGATCTAGTCGTTTCATTCCATCTGAAAAAACTAAAAATTCCTCAGCATTAAAAGATAATGGAAAAATTACAAATAATGGAGCAATAAGAAAGAAGAAAACCGCTGCACAAATTGTCAGATAAATATAGTGCCAAATTCTATAGTGTGTTTCAGTATATTTAGGTAAAGCCATTTTTTTATCCTAATTTAATATTATCTATTCCAACCAATTTATTGTAGAGCCAATAAATAACTAAAACTCCACTTAATAGCATTAGTCCCATAGCTGATGCGAAACTCCAGTCTAGTGTACTCTTCATATGAAATGCAATTTGGTTACTTATCAAAGTACCAGAAGCCCCTCCAACCAAAGCAGGAGTTATATAATAACCAATAGCTAAAATAAAAACTAACAAACAACCAGCCCCTATACCTGGAATTGTTAATGGAAAATAAACTTTCCAAAATGCTATAAAAGGTGTTCCTCCTAAAGACTTTCCAGCTCTCATCAAGCTTGGAGAGATTGTCTTCATCACACTATAAAGAGGTAAAACCATAAAAGGTAACAATATTTGTGTCATCGCCACATAACTTCCTGTTTTATTAAACATCATTTCAATCCTGTTATCATCTGAAACTAATCCAATCATAACAAAAAAGTCGTTTACTATTCCCTGTTGTTGTAACAAAATCATCCAACTTGCTGTCCTAACAAGTAAGGATGTCCAAAAAGGAAGTAAAACACAAATCATTAATAGGTTGCTGTACTTCATGGGTAAAGTTGCTAATAAATGAGCTATTGGATAAGCCATAAGAAAACAAAACACTGTAACAAAAAATGCAATTTCTAAAGTTCTAAGCCACAAAATTCTATGGACCCTTCTGTCCTCAGCTACGTTTACTATTTCGCCTTTTTCGTTTTCGTACATATCCATACCTTTTAAATATTTTTGGTAAGTGTATGCAGGAGCTCTTCGTTTGATTGCTCTCCAGTATTCCACGTCTGCCCACCTTTTATGAACAGCCATGATTTGTTCCTTATAATTTCCTTCTTCAAAGGATTTAGATTTTCGTCTTAATTTTTTAATAATACTTTTAAAACCGTTCTTAGTGTAATTAAGTTGTGTTGATAATTTTCCTTCACGCTCTTCCTCAATTAATTTTTGAAAGTCAAAATAGAATGCTTCAAATACTTCCTCTGGTGGTAGCTCTTCTCCATCCCATGTTTCCATTGATTTATAAGTTTTAGGAAGCATTTCTGTTACCATTTTGTCATTCACACTTCTCATAAGCATGTCGCCAATTGGAAATACATAGGTAATAATTATAAATAATAATAAAGGAGCAACTAATAAAAAAGCTTTAATCTTATTCTTTTTTTCAGCTTTCTTTAAACTAACCTCTAAAGGAACTCCATCGGTTGTTAAAATTTGTTTGTTTTCTGGGCTCATAAATAAAAAGGGCGGTTAGTTCATAACCGCCCTCTAATATATTATAAAATTTTAATCTTTAAAACTTAAAATTAAAATCCTGCTTTCATTGCTTCCCATTTTTCACCTAGTTCTGTTCCATTATCGGCCCAGTAAAGTGGATCTACTAAGAAGTAATTTTTAGTATTTGCTGGTGCAGTTGGCATATTTGGTACCATGTTAGTTTTACCATCTTTATACCACGGCTCACCTTTTTCCATCACTTTAATAGATGATTTTCTCCAAGGAGCATATGCAATATATTTTGCACTTCCTGCTAAACCTTCAGTACTTGTCATCTCAGCTAAAGCTTTCATAGCGTCAGCTTCATTTGGTGAACCCTTAACTAATACAAAGTACTCATAGTCAAGACCTTGTGCATCCCAAACTTGAACGATTGGAGCGCCTTCACCTACTGCAGCATTAAAGAATCTACCATTCCAGCCAGTTGCCATAACAACTTCACCACTCATTAGTAATTCTGGTGGCTGAGCGCCTGCAGACCAAAATACACATCCACCTTTAGGGTCTGTGCAAAGTTCTTTAATCTTATCCATTGCTCTTTGAACACCTTTTTCAGTCTCAAGAGCCTTGTAGATTTTTGCTCCACCTTTACCTGGTTTAATACCATCAGCTGCTAAAGCGATCTCTAAGTTAGTTAAAGCGCCTTTGTAGATAGCTCTTTTTCCAGGGAATTTTTTAGTATTAAAGAAATCTTTGATAGTCTTTGGAGTACCTTTGACATTATCTGAGTTGTAAGCATAGTTCCAAGAATATAAAATATTTCCTACAGCACATTCACTTGGCATTCCAGTAAAGAAATCTTTACTTGCAGGAGTTCCATCTGGTGCTGGTGGAAAGTCTTTGTCAAAATCAAATTTAACAAATAATCCCTCATCACAGCCGTTGATAGTATCCATAGCAAATACGTCCATTATATCCCACGTAATTGCACCAGCTTCTTTTTGTGCTTTTATTTCTGATAATCCACCTGAATAGTCGACCCAATTAATTGGGACACCTAATTTCTTAGCAGTAGGATCACCATAACCTAACTTTTGACTTTCTGTATAAGCTCCACCCCATGACGCAACTGTAACTGCGTATGCTGATGTAGTTAAAGAAAACACAAAAGAAAGGGCTAGTAATAACTTACTAATTTTTTTCATTTTTCCTCCGTTTAAACGTTTTTTTATAAAATATTATTACAGCAAGATCGATAATGAGAGTCAACAGCCCTTTTTGGTGATTAAATGATGTATCTGGCGTTTATTTTGGGTCTAAGGCTCTTGCGTCATCGCTGTTCCATCCAATCTTAATTTCATTTCCTAGCTTTATATCTAAATTGGATGAACTGTTAGGTATTTTAAGAATAAATTCGGGATTACCTAACAAGTTAATTCTAACTCTTGTATGATCTCCATGATAAATAACTTCCTCAATTTTTCCTTTATGGATATTATCCATTTTATCTGATGGATTAATTAATGCTCTTTCAGGTCTTAATGAGACTGTAGTTTTTTCACCTTTGCCCTTAACTGAAATTGGATTTGCTAATATTTCAGCATTAGCTAATTTCACCTTGCACCTCCCATCGGAAATATCAGATACTTCACCAGCAAAAGTATTATTCTCACCTATGAACTCGGCAACAAAAGAATTTACCGGCTTCTCATACAACTCATCAGGGCTGGATAGTTGTTGAACTTTTCCATCATTAAATACAGCAATACGGTTTGACATGGTTAAAGCTTCACTTTGATCATGAGTAACATAAACAACTGTTACACCAATGCTTTCATGAATATGTTTAATCTCATATTGCATACTCTCTCTTAAATTTTTATCTAAAGCTCCAAGAGGTTCATCCATTAAAACTAGTTGAGGATCGAAAACGAGTGATCTTGCAACAGCGACCCTTTGTTGTTGCCCACCAGACAACTGGCCAGGCATCCTTGCAGCAAAACCTTGTAATGATACCATTGATAATGCTTTATCAATTTTTTTGTCGGCCTCGTCTTTAGGTATTTTTCTTACTCTTAAAGGAAAAGCTAAATTCTCATAAACAGTCATATGTGGAAATAATGCATAGTTTTGAAAAACCATACCAATTCCTCTTTTATGAGGTGGAATACTTGAAATTGCATTTCCATCTAAATAAATTTCGCCGTTTGTTGGTGTTTCAAATCCAGCCAACATCATTAGGCATGTAGTTTTACCAGATCCAGAGGGTCCTAACATTGTTATAAACTCACCTTCAGCTATGTCTAATTTAAGGTCTTTTACAACTAGAATTTTACCATCGTAACTTTTGTCAACTTTATCAAATTTAACGAAATCTTTTTTAGATACCATAATATCAGATAACTTTAAAACATTTGTAACAATAAATATCAACCTCTAAAAGTTAGCTTTTAACGTGAAGTTCTTTTGGAAAATTACAAAATAGTTCAGCACCTGTATCAGTTACTCTTATTGCCTCAGATGCTTCTACACCCCAGTTTCCAAATTGCATTACAGCAATCATATGAAAGCAAACATTAGGTTCTAAGAGTGTCATATCTCCCTTGTATATATTCAGCGTATGTTCTCCCCAGTCTGGAGGATAACCAATCCCAATTGAATAACCTGTTCTAGACTTTTTTTCTATTCCGTATTTATCTAAAATTTTCCAAAAAGCTTGTGCAACATCATCAACCTTATTTCCTGGTTTTGTAGCATCTATCCCTGCTTGGAGAGCTTCGATTGTTTTTTTCATAGTATCAATTTTTAATTGATCAGGCTTTCCTAGAAAAATAGTCCGAGCCATCGGAGCATGGTATCTTTTATAGACACCTGATAATTCAATGATTGTTGCCTCTCCCTCAACAAATTTATCTTGTGTTGCAGTCAAATGTGAAGCTGAGGTTCCTTCGCCGGTAGGTAAAAGAGTAGCAATACTAGAATATTCTCCTCCATATTCTAAAGTGCCACAAAAAAGTGCCTTTTGTATTTCACCAACAGCATCACATTGTCTAACTCCTGGTTTTATAACATCAAAAGCTTTTTTCATTCCAACTTCTGAAATCTTTGCTGCTGCTTTCATGTAGCCTATTTCTGCATCAGATTTAATTAATCTTGCCCAATTAACTAATCTTTCAGAATCATTTATTTTTGAATTTGGTAATCCCTGTTTAATTTTTTCATAACAAAATGCTGTGAAATAATGAGCATCCATTTCCAATCCAATTGATAATTTATCCCATTTCTTCTCTTTAATTATTTTAACTAAATAATCGTAAGGATGTTTAGGCCACGTATGAATATAATGCTCATCATAAACAATAATATTTTCTTTTTTAAGATAGGTTTTTATATAAGCACCTCCAGCATCTTGTTCTCTAACAAAGCAAATTGGCTCATCAGCATTAGCATGCACTATTACACATTGGGCATAGTAAAAAGACCAAGCATCATAACCAGTAAGATAATTCATGTTGTTTGTGTCGTGAGAAATTAAAAGTTCTATGCCTTTTTCTTTCATCATTTTTTTAACTTTAGAAAGTCTTTTTTTATATTCCTCTTTACTAAAAAGCATGACTAACTCTTAAATAATTCTCCATATCCTTCAACTTTGCTATCACAGTTTACCTGTTTAAGAGTATCCCATATTAATGTCTGATTACTTGATAAAACTATCTTTCCAATTTTCTTTTCTAAATCTTTGATAATTGGCAATACCGGTAAAGCTGTGCACGAAACAAACAATGCATCACTTTTGGAAAGATCCTGTTTACTCAAAACATCGAACAAATATTGTGGATCAACTTTACCTATATCCAAATCGGAAGCTATATCAAAATAAGATAGTTCATGAATTTCTACTTTCTCATTTTTAAAATAATTTATGACTGATTGATTAATCTCATCAGTATAAGGTGTAAATATTGACACCTTATTTATCTTAAGTAATTTGAGAGCATTGATTGCTGACGTAATTGGGGTTGTAACCTTTGTATTAGGTTTAGCTATATTAACTTTTTCAAAAATTGATTGATAACCTGAAGCAATTGTTCCCGATGTACATCCATATGCAACACAATCTAATTCCTGATCTGGAAGGATATTTTTTGTAACTTCTGGAATATCTTCCGCCATTTTTTTTAATGTTATGTTTGTAAGTGGGTTATAACAATTTATTCTATTGCAATATAAATCTATATTCTTTCCATGGATTATATTATTAAAGTCTTTTTCTATCCTAAAATCACTTGCAAGGGTGATTAATCCTATTCTAAAATTTTTATTTTTTAAAAATTTTGGCTCTATCTTATTCAGTTTCATTTAAAAAAGAATGTTTAGCTTTTGGAAACTGTTTATTTGATACCTCTGATTTGTATTTTTTTACCCCAATTTCAATTAGCTTGGTAATATCAACAAATTTTTTTACAAATTTTAATTTACTTTGACTTAAACCAATTAAGTCATCAATTACTAAAACTTGGCCATCACAATTAACTGAGGAACCAATCCCTATTGTTGGGATATTAATATTGTTGGAGATTTTCTTTGATAACTTTGTTTCTACGCACTCTAACACAATTGAAAAAACTCCAGCATTTTCTAAAAGTTTAGTATCATTTAACAATCTCTTACTTTCCCTAAGTTTCTTTCCTTTAAAGGTAAATTTTTTATCTGTCTGAGGTAATATTCCAACATGCCCCATCACTGGTATTTTATTTTTTACCAATCTTTTAACTATGGAAATTATCTTTTTTCCTCCCTCTAATTTGACAGCATCACATTTCGTTTCTTTCATAACTAACCTTGAATTCTTCAAGGCCTCACTTGGATTTCGATATGTATTATATGGCATATCAACGACCATTAATGATTTTTTGATACCAAGTCTGACACTTTTAGAGTGATTAATCATAGTTTCCAAAGTTACTTGCTTAGTGGAGTGAAAGTTATATAAAACTGATCCCAAAGAATCTCCAACTAATACTAAATCACAATGTTTATCCAAAATGGAGGCAACATTTTTTGAGTATGCTGTTAAACAAACAATTTTTGATTTATTCTTTTTATTAAGAATTTTTTTTATCTTTTTATTCATTTACTCTAATTCGATTGTACTCGGTGGTTTCGAAGTTATATCGTAAACTACTCTATTAATTCCTCTAATACTATTCACTATTTTATTTGAAATTTCTTGTATAAATGATTTTTTAAATTCATAAAAATCTGCAGTCATGCCATCCTCTGAAGTTATTGCTCTAAGTAAACACAGATATTCATAAGTTCTATTATCGCCCATTACTCCAACTGTTTTCACTGGAAGTAGTGCGGCATAAGCTTGCCAAATTTTATGATATAAATTGTGATCTCTCAAGGCTTGAATAAAATAGTGATCAGCTTCTTTTAAAATAATTATTTTTTCTTTTGTAATAATTCCTGGCATTCTTATTGCTAGTCCAGGTCCAGGAAAAGGGTGTCGAGAAATAATTTCTCTGCTCAAGTTTAGCTCTAATCCTAATTTTCTTACTTCATCTTTAAATAAAAATTTTAATGGCTCTACTAGTTTAAGTTTCATTTTTTTAGGTAAGCCACCGACATTATGGTGAGATTTTATTTTTGAGGTTTGACTACCTGTAACCGATCTACTTTCTATTAAGTCTGGATAAAGTGTACCTTGAGCTAAAAATTTTACATTTTTAATTTTTTTGGCATACCTCTCAAATATTTTTATAAATAGGTTTCCTATTATTTTTCTTTTTTTTTCAGGATTTGAAACGTTTGATAATTTTCTTATAAACTCTTTTTCTGCATTCACATAAGTAAGATTAATCTTTAGTCTTTTTTTAAATGTAGCTACAACTTGTTTTTCCTCATCTTTTCTCAAGAGACCAGTGTTAACAAAAATACAGTGTAACTTTTTACCAATTGCTTTATTTAACAACTGTGCAACCACGCTGCTGTCTACTCCACCCGATAAAGCACAAATAACTTTATTATCTCCAACCATTTCTTTAACATCATTTATCAATTTAATTTTTTGATCTTTAGAGGACCAATTTTTTCTCATTTTGCATATTAAAAATATAAAATTACTTATTAATTTTTTTTCCGTTTTCTGTATGTGTTACTTCTGGATGAAATTGAACCCCATAATAATTTTTTAACTTGTTTTCAACCACTGCAAATTTTGAATTTTCGCTTGATGCAATTACTTTGAAATTTTTGGGTAATTTCGAAACTTGAT
>CABZPB010000001.1 GCA_902527485.1 uncultured Pelagibacteraceae bacterium | reverse complement strand
TGCCTCTGAACCAAATAAAAAACCAATTTTCCTCTTAAAATTAATATCTTTTAAGTCACTTAAATTTATATGTTTAATATTTTTATTTCTAAATCTTGCCGAAGTGGCAATGACGATATCAATTTTGCTTATGGCCTTCTCTAAATTATTATATTTTTTACTTTTTTTAATAACATCTTTGGCTCCAACTGACGTGGCAACGATTTTGTCGTTAGGAAAAATAGGTTTAGGATTAATTAAAACCATTTTCTTAAAATTAAAGTTTTTAATTGCTCTAGCACAAGCACCAATATTTTCTGATAATTGGGGTTTATTTAGAATAAATGAGATATTATTTTTACTCATTTATTTACTTGCAGGTGCATTATCTTTGAATAATTTATAATCTAAACTATCAATTAATGCTTTGAATGATGCATCAATAATGTTTGTAGACACACCAATAGTAAACCAATTTTTTCCATGAGAGTCTGTGCTTTCAATTGATACTCTTGTTACAGCCTCAGTTCCTGTATTTAAGATTCTAACTTTATAGTCCACAAGCTTTAAATCTTTTAAGTATTTTGAGTATTTTACTAATTTATCAACATTTTGTCTGATGGCATTATCCAAAGCATTAACTGGACCATTTCCTTCTCCCTCACACATAATTTTTTCTCCATCAACTTCCAATTGAGCTTTTGCAGAAGAAACTATTTTGCCAGATTTATTTTTTTTAACTGAAACATCATATTCATTAATTGATATGTATCTTGGTATTTCTCCGATAATTCTTCTAGCTAATAATTCAAATGATGCATCAGCACCATCATAACTATAACCAATGAATTCTCTGTCTTTTACTTCATCTAATAATTTTTTAATTTTTGGATCATTTTCTTTAATATCAATTTTGATACTTTTTAATCTTGAGATAATATTTGACTTTCCTGACTGATCAGAGATAACAATATTTCTTGTGTTGCCAACTTCCTCTGGGTTGATGTGTTCATAAGTTTTTGGATCTTTTTGCACAGCAGATACATGTAATCCTCCTTTATGTGAAAAAGCTGCAGCACCTACATAAGGTAAATGTTGATTAGGTTTTCTATTTAAAATTTCATCTAAAAGTCTTGAGCAATCAGTAAGATTTTTAACGTTTTTTGATTTTATTCCAATTTCAAACTGAGATGAAAAATCTTTCTTTAAAAAAAATGTTGGAATTAATGACATTAAATTTGCATTTCCACATCTCTCGCCTAACCCATTTATTGTACCTTGAATTTGTCTAACTCCAGACAATACTGCTGCTAATGAATTAGCAACTGCGTTACCGGTATCGTTATGAGCGTGAATTCCTAAGTTTTTTCCTGGTACTTCTTTTGCAACCTCACTGACTATCTGTGTAACTTCATGTGGAAGTGTTCCTCCATTTGTATCACACAGTATGACCCACCTTGCACCTTGGTCATAAGCAGCTTTGATACAGGAAAGTGCATACTTTGGATTTGCTTTGTAACCATCAAAAAAATGCTCTGCATCAAACATGAACTCTTTTTTTGCTTTAATAAAATGTTTAGCGCTCTCAGAAATATTATTCAAATTTTCTTCATTTGTTATTCCCAACGCGAGATCAACATGAAAATCCCAAGACTTGCCGACTAAACAAACAGCAGAAGTATTTGAATTCATAATTGCAGATAAACCAGTATCATTTTCAGCACTACGTCCTGATTTCTTAGTCATACCAAAAGATGTTAGTTTTGAGTTTTTAAAGTCATGTTTCTTTTGAAAAAATTCTGTATCGGTTGGATTAGCTCCAGGCCAACCTGCCTCTATATAATCCACACCCAGATTGTCTAAAGTTAAAGCAATTTTTTCCTTATCCTCTAATGAAAAATCTACACCTTGAGTTTGAGCGCCATCTCTTAATGTCGTGTCAAAAATATATAATCTCTCTTTACTCATTTAGATTTCCAAATTGTTTTACCATCCTCATCTTCAATTAAAATACCTTCATCAAATAACTCATCTCTAATTTTATCTGCTAATTCATAATTTTTTTTAATTCTAGCATCATTTCTTTGTTTAATTTTTGATAGAATATCTTTTTCAGAAATTTTCAGATTTCTCTTTCTAAAGCTATTCCACTCTTCTTTTGATTGACTTAAAAGTCCAATAAATTTACATGCAGTTGTAAATAGTTCTTTGTCTTTTTGATCACCATTTTTAGCCTTATCAAAAAGCTCATGCAGTACTGCAATAAAGCCCGGTGTATTTAAGTCATCATACAAAGGTTTTAGGTCATTATCATGTATCAATATTTTTTTATCAACATTAACATAGCAATTATACCATTTGTTTAGAGTTTTTTCACATTCTTCCATAAGTTTTTCATTCCAATCTAGTGGCTGACTGTAGTGAGCGCTAATTAGAGCTAATCTTAAGACTTGACCATTATATTTTTTTTTTAAATCACTTATCTTTAAAATATTTCCTTGTGATTTGGACATTTTTTCGCTCGACATAGTTACAAAATTATTGTGTACCCAATAATTTGCAAATTTTTTTGTTTTATTTGCGCATAACGACTGTGCAATCTCATTTTCATGATGAGGAAATATTAAATCTCTACCTCCTCCATGTATATCAAAAGTATTACCTAAATATTTTTTTGACATTACTGAACATTCTAAATGCCATCCAGGTCTTCCTTTACCCCAAGGAGAGTCCCAAAATGGTTCGGTGCCAACTGATGGTTTCCATAATACAAAATCTTCTGGATTTTGCTTGTTTTCAGATAATTCTACCCTTGAACCTGCTATCAAATCATCAATATTTTTATTTGAGAGCATACCGTAATTTCTAAATTTTTTTATCTTAAAATAAACATGCTTTTCACTCTCATAAGCATATTCGCTTTTAATTAATTCGTTTATCATATCAATCATTAAATCAATATTATCAGTAGCTTTAGGTTCGTGAGTTGGTGTTTCGCAATTTAAATAATTACAATCTTCATGAAATTTTTTTGTAATATTTGAAGTTAATTCAGCAATTGGAATTTTTTTTTCTTCGGATGATTTGATAATTTTATCATCAATATCAGTAATATTTCGAACATACGTAACCGACTTATTTCCATATTTACATTTTAAAACCTTAAACAATATATCAAAAATTATTAATGGTCTCGCATTCCCAACATGAGGATCATCATACACTGTTGGACCACATACATACATTCCGATATTTTTTGGATCAATTGGATTAAATTTTTCTTTCTTATTGCCTAAACTATTTGATAAAAAAATATCTTTATTCATTTAGCTCCAATTATTAAAACCGCTTGTAAGCGGAAATCTTCTATCTCTCCCAAAAGCCTTTGAAGTTACTTTTGGTCCTGGTGCTGCTTGAAACCTTTTGTATTCAGATTTAGCTAATAGACGAGCTGTTTTTTCGACAACTTTTCTGTCAAAGCCTTTTGATACAATTTTCTCAACTGAAATCTCTTTTTCAACTAAATCTTTTAAAATTTCGTCTAAAATTTCGTATTCTGGTAAACTATCAGTATCCTTTTGATTTTCTTTCAATTCAGCTGTTGGTGGTTTTGTTATGATGTTTTCTGGAATTACTTGTCCTTTTTGGCCTTTAAACAGGTCAGAAAAATTTTCATTTCTCCATCTACATAATTTAAAAACCTCAGTTTTCCAAACATCTTTGATAGGTGCGAAACCTCCACACATATCACCATACAAAGTTGAATACCCAACAGCATATTCTGATTTATTTCCAGTAGCTAATACCATATAGCCATATCTGTTTGATAAGGCCATTAAAAGTAAACCCCTCAATCTTGACTGAATATTTTCTTCAGTGATACCAGGAGAAAAATTATTTCCATTAAATTTTACTAAAGTTTTATCAACAATTCTCATGGCTTCACTAATTTCTAAATTTGAAAATTTAATCTTTAAAAGATTAGCTGCATCTTTCGCATCATTAAGACTCTCTTGACCTGTAAAAGGACTTGGGAGCATTATTGCTTGCACCATTTCTGAACCAAATGCATCAGTTGCTATTGCTGCAACTAGGGCGGAGTCAACACCACCGGATAAACCTAATACAACTCCATTAAATTTGTTGTTATTTACATAATCTCTCAATCCTAAAACTAAGGCTTTGTACAATCTTTCTGTTTCAGAAGAATTTTTTCTTTGATTTCCATTGCCTATCCATTTTCCATTTTGTTTTAAAAGATTTATGACTGAAATTTCCTCTTTGAATTCTTTTGAGCAGAAAAATTTACTTCCATCATGATTTAAGCCAAAAGAGGAACCATCAAATATTAATTCATCTTGTCCACCAATTCTATTAAGATAGATAAGTGGCAGTTTTATTTCTTTAACTCTTGCTAAGGTTATATGCTCTCTTTCAAAACTTTTAGAAACTGTAAAGGGTGAAGCATTAATTGCAATAATTATCTCTGCCCCTGACTCTGATAATTTTTCAAGAACTGTTTTTTCCCAAATATCCTCACAAATTGGTAATCCAAATCTTATATCTTTTATTCTCACGCAATCTTCTAATTTACCCTCAGTAAATATTCTTTGTTCATCAAAAACTCCTGTATTAGGAAGCTCATACTTATCTTTTATTGCAATAATTTTTCCATTTTCAGCTACAAATACAGAATTTTTAATGTCTGTTCTGTCTTTTCGTGGTGCACCAAAAATTATTGATGATTTTTCGTCTTTTGTAGTTTCTACGAGCTTTTTTATTTCACTCTCAACTAAATTTAGAAAATCCTCTCTTAAAACTAAGTCATCTATTGGATATCCCGACACATAAAGTTCTGGTGCAACTAATACATCTATGTCGTCGTCTAATTTGGATCTAATTGTTATTAGTTTATCAATATTTCCTACAACATCCCCAACTAAGGGATTTAATTGTGCTAAAGCGATTTTTAATTTTTTGTCCATATTTAAGATATAATTACTTATAGATAAAATTGTATAATAATAATAGTCATACTTAATTAGCCTATTTGATTAATAAGCTTTAAGAGGCAGCTTTAATAATATTTTTTGCGTAATTAGAGTTCTTTTTAATTTCATCAGAAATCAAAAAAGCCAATTCTAAAGCTTGATCAGAATTTAGTCTTGGATCACAGTGTGTATGATATCTACTTGACAAATCAGCATCAGATATTTTTCTGGCACCTCCAGTGCACTCTGTCACATCTTGACCAGTCATTTCTACGTGCAAACCACCTGCATAACTTCCTTCTGATTGATGAACACCAAAAACATTTTTAACCTCATTTACTACATTATTGAAAGGTCTAGTTTTAAATCCGGTTGTTGATGCAATAGTATTACCATGCATCGGATCACATGACCAAATAACATTAAGTCCCTCTTTTCTAATTCTTCTAATTAACTTCGGTAAAAACTTTTCAACATTTTGATGACCAAATCTGGAAATCAGAGTTATTTTTCCTTTTTCATTTTTTGGATTTAATACCTCACAAATTTTTGCAATCTCCTCTGATTTTGAAGTAGGACCACACTTTATTCCAATTGGATTTTCGATTCCTTTACAAAATTCAACGTGTCCACCGTCTAGTTGTCTTGTTCTATCACCAATCCAAACAAAATGAGCAGACGTATCATGATACTCACCAGTTGTTGAGTCTACTCTTGTCATACTTTCCTCAAATGGTAAATGAAGTGCTTCATGTGATGTCCAGAAATTAACGGTATATAATCTATTATTAAAGTCTGAGGTTATTCCACATGCTTCCATAAAAGCCAATGCATCAGCAATTTTATCCTCTAAGTCTTTAAACTTTTTCGCTTGTGGACTTTTTTTAATGTAATCTAAATTCCATAAATGAACTTTGTTCAAGTCTGCAAAACCACCTTTTGAAAATGCTCGCAAAAGATTTAGTGTTGAGGCTGATTGAGAATATGCTTTGTACATTCTTTTTGGATCAGGTCTTCTAGCTTTTTCGTTAAAGTCTATTGCGTTAATATTATCACCTAGATAGCTTGGTAATTCAATATCACCTTGTTTCTCTGTTGGGGCACTTCTTGGCTTAGAAAACTGTCCAGCAATTCTTCCAAGTTTTACAACAGGTAAAGATGCCGAATATGTCATTACTAAAGCCATTTGAAGTATTACTTTAAAAGTATCTCTAATATTATCAGGATGAAATTCTGCAAAACTTTCTGCGCAGTCACCACCTTGTAATAGAAATGCTTTGCCATCAACTACTTTAGCAAGTTGATCTTTTAGGTGTCTTGTTTCACCTGCAAAAACAAGTGGTGGAAATGTTTTTAATTTATTTAAAACACTATTAAGTTCCTTCTCATCATCATACTTTGGTATGTGTTTGACAGGATACTTTCTCCAACTATTTACTTTCCAATTTTTCATGTTCAACTCAGGATTGTTGTATCAGAGTTTTTCTATTATTCAACGGTTACTGATTTAGCTAAATTTCTGGGCTTATCTATATCAAATCCTTTTTTAAGTGCTGAAAAATAAGCTAATTTTTGTAAAGGAATTGTTAAAAGAAAGGGCAGAAGATCCTCATTAGCAGTTTCAACTTCAATTTTTTCCCAAATATTTTCAGAAACCACCTCGTCACTACTTTTATTTGTTACTAATAAAACTTTTGCCCCTCTTGCAATAACTTCCTGCATGTTCGAAATAGTTTTTTTATAATAATTGTCTCTTGGAGCTAAAACAACGACTGGCATCCCCTCCTCTATCAAAGCTAGTGGTCCATGTTTCATTTCACCGGCTGGATAACCTTCAGCATGCATATAAGATAATTCTTTTAATTTTAATGCACCTTCTAATGCTATTGGAAAAGAAAAACCTCTACCTAAAAACATTGAACCTTTAGCTTCGTTAAAGGTTTTTGATATTGTTTGTATCTTGTTATCCATCAACAAAGTTTTTTCTACTAATTTTGGTAGAGATTTTAGATCTTTGAGCTTTTGATCAAATAACTCTTTTTTTAAATCTTTTCTTAATAATCCAAGTTTTAGAGCTAAGATATACAATATAAGGATTTGCCCTAAAAAAGCTTTTGTAGATGCAACACCGATCTCAGTTCCACAATGTATTGGCAAAACAAATTTAGAATCTCTAGCAATTGAACTTTCAATAACATTTACAACTGCACATGTTTTCATATCATTTTGGTTACACAAATCTAAGGCTGCATAAGTATCAGCTGTTTCACCAGATTGAGATACAAATACATATAAGGTTTCTTTTTTAAATCTATTTTTTCTGTATCTAAACTCAGAAGCTATATCTACATTAACATCTAATGAAGTAAGTTCTTCGAACCAATATTTTGCGAGCAAACAAGAATGATAAGCTGTTCCACAACCAATGAGAGTTACTGAGGAAATTTCTTTAGTTTTCCATGGAAAATTATAAATATTAATATCATCATTTTTTGTATCTAAATATTCATTAATTCCATTTTTTAATGTGGTTGGTTGTTCTTCTATTTCTTTGGCCATAAAGTGTTTATAATCACCTTTGTCATATTTTTCTTCCTCTAAAGATAATTCTAAAACTTTTTTATTAATTTTGACTCCGTCCTCATTAAAAAATTCTACGTGGTCTTTTTTAATAATACAAAATTCACCATCATTGAGGTAAGTAATTTTATTTGTCATTGATTTTAAAGCATAAGAATCAGAACCTAAATAATTTTCATTTGGACCATAACCTACAGCCAAAGGTGAACCTCTTCTTGCACCAACAATTAGATCTGGTTGATCTTTAAATATTATTCCAAGTGCAAAACTACCGTGAAGAGATTTTAAAGCTTTTTTAATTGAGTTTTTAATATTTTCTGTTTTTAAATTTTCTGTAATCAAATGAACAATTACTTCAGTATCTGTTTGTGATTTAAATTTATGGCCCTTAGAAACTAAAAATTTTTTTAATAAAGTTGAGTTTTCAATTATTCCATTATGTACAACAGAAACATTTTGAGATGAATGTGGATGAGCATTAATACTATTTGGTAAACCATGTGTCGCCCAACGAACATGACCGATACCAATTGTTCCCAACATATTCTGAACTAATGAATTATTTTCAAGTTTATCTACTCTCCCCTCTGTTTTAACTTCATTAATTTCATTGTTTAAAAGTGTTGCGATTCCTGCGGAGTCGTAACCTCTATACTCTAATTTTTTTAAAGAGCTAATTATTGTTGATGAAACTGGTCTATTACTATTTATCCCTATTATTCCACACATAGTTATTTAGACTTTATTTTATAATTTTTAATTTCTAGTTGTTGACTTCTTGTAAGTGCTAAAGATTTTTTATTTACGCTTCTTGTAATTACTGATCCTGCTCCAATTATACTATTCTCTTCAAGAGTTAGTGGAGCAACTAAAGAAGAGTTAGAACCAATAAAAACATTATCTTTAATTTTAGTTTTATTTTTTTTTATTCCATCATAATTACAAGTAATTGTTCCTGCTCCAACATTGGCTGATTTACCAATTGTGGTATCCCCCACATAAGCTAAATGATTTACCTTAGTTTTTTTTCCAACAGTACTTTTTTTTATTTCAACGAAATTTCCAACCTTAGAACCTTCTTTTAAAGTAGTGCCTGGTCTTATTCTTGCGTACGGCCCTATCTCTACTTTATTCTCAATCTTACAATTTTCTAGGTGACTAAAAGATTTGATAATGACATTATTTCCAATTTTGACTTTCGATCCGAAAACTACATATGGATCTATTGTCACATTTTTTCCAACTTTAGTATCTTTTGAAAAATAAATCGTTTCTGGAGCAATCATTTTTACTCCAGATTTTAGAAATTTCTTTCTGAGTGAATTTTGAAGTTTTTGTAAATTTAATTGTTTCATCTAGAAAATCATTTATATTAAGTATATACCTTTCTTAATTCACAAAATATTTCTTAAAAATACTTTTATAATGAAACAGATTTACACAATTCTTTTTGATTTAGATGGCACATTGGTAGATACGGCGCCAGATTTAATGAGGGCCCATAATCATGTGATGAATAAATTTGGATATCCAACAAAATCTACTGAGGAAATAAGAAACTTGGTAGGCCAAGGCGCTAGTGCAATGCTTGGTAGATCTATATGGGGTCAGGCTAAAAAAGAATTTGGAAAAGTCCAAGATGAAAAGATTAAAAAAGAGATGGTTAAAGAGTTTGTAGATTATTATGGAAAAAATATAGTAAATGATAGTAAACTAATTGATGGAGTTAAAGAGTTTCTAATATGGTCAAAAGAAAAAAAAATTTCAATGGGTGTTTGTACAAATAAACAAGAGCATTTAGCAATTGATCTTTTAAAAAAAATCGGAATTTACGATTTCTTTGAGTATGTTGCTGGTCACAATACATTTGATTATTGTAAACCCGATCCAAGACATTTGATCTCAGTAGTTGAAATTTTAAATGGAGATCTAAAAAAAACTTTAATGATTGGTGATAGTGAGACAGATGCTAATGCTGCAAAAGAGGCTGGGATACCAGTTATTTTACTAGAAGATGGATATACTGAAAAGAATACTACTGAAATTTACCACAATCACTTAATAAAAGACTTTATTGGTGTTGAAAAAATTGTAGCAAAATATCTTTAATATTGATTATTTTTTTTTACATATTAGAACAGTTTTCTATTAGGAGTTATTTTGATCATACACAACGTAAAAGTTTTTCCATCTAAAATCCATTTACCCAAAAAAAAACAGTTGGCCTGGAAAATTGCTGAGATTGCCAGCGATAATGCAAAATTAGATAAGGAAGCAATAGAAATGGTAATTAACAGAATTATTGATAATGCATCAGTTGCAATAGCCTCTTTAAATAGACATCCAGTTGTTTCATCAAGAGAAATGGCTTTAAAACATTTAAGAAAGAATGGTGCAACAATATTTGGAGTTAACAGTAAATTAAAATTTGATTGTGAATGGGCAGCATGGAGTAACGGGACAGCTGTAAGAGAACTTGATTTTCATGATACTTTTTTAGCAGCTGATTACAGCCATCCTGGTGATAACATTCCTCCCTTAATAAGTGTTGCACAACAAAATAAAAAAAGTGGAAATGATCTTTTAAGGGGAATAATAACTGCCTATGAAGTTCAAGTTAATTTAGTAAAAGGGATCTGTTTGCATAAACATAAAGTAGATCACATAGCCCATCTAGGGCCAAGTGTTGCTGCTGGTATTGGATCAATGCTAAAACTAAATACAGAAACAATATATCAAGCTGTTCAGCAAGCTCTTCATACAACTATTTCAACTAGACAATCTAGAAAAGGAGAAATCTCAAGTTGGAAAGCTTATGCGCCAGCACATGCTGGTAAGCTTGCTATAGAGGCTGTTGATAGAGTCATGAGGGGTGAAGGTGCACCAAGTCCAATTTATGAGGGTGAAGATAGTGTTATAGCTAGAATTTTAGATGGAAAAAAAGCATCATATAAAGTTCCACTTCCAAAAAAGAATGAAACTAAAAAAGCAATACTTGAAACTTATACAAAAGAATATTCAGCTGAATATCAATCACAAGCATTAATTGATCTTGCAAAAAAACTTAAAAAGAAAGTTTCAAATTTTAATCAGATTAGGAAAATAGACATCTACACCAGCCACCATACTCATTATGTGATTGGCACTGGTGCAAATGATCCACAAAAAATGGATCCAAACGCAAGCAGAGAAACTTTAGATCATTCAATAATGTACATTTTTGCTGTAGCTTTAGAGGATGGTAATTGGCACCACATTAAATCTTTTTCAAAAGCTAGGGCAAAAAGAAAAAGTACAATTAAAATATGGAGATCAATCAAAACTCATGAAGATAAAAGGTGGACAAAAAAATATCATGATCCAAATCCTGAAAAAAAAGCATTCGGTGCAAAGGTTGTAATAACTTTAAAAAATGGAAAAAAAATCACTGAAGAACAAGGAGTTGCTGATGCTCACCCTTACGGATCAAGACCGTTCAAAAGAAAAAATTACATAAATAAATTTTTAACTCTAACAGAAAATCTATTAAATAAAAAAGAAATAGACAGATTTTTAATAGCAGTGCAAAACTTAAAAAAATTGAAGCCTGGTCAATTAGATAGATTAAATATTGTTGTAAAAAAAAACAAAATTAAAAGAAATTTAAAAAGAGGTATTTTTTAATGCATTTCGTTGAAAAGGAACCAATACAAAAAAGAAAAGATTTATCTGAAAAATTAAAATCAAAAAATATACTAAGAGTACCCGGTGCTTATAATCCCCTTACCGCAAAATTAATTGAAGAGATTGGCTATGATGCTGTTTATGTTTCAGGTGGTGTTATGGCAAATGATCTGGGGTTTCCAGATATTGGTTTAACTACTTTACAAGATGTTAGCACTCGATCATATTTAATCTCCAGAGTTACTAATCTTCCTACAATTGTTGATATAGATACTGGATTTAAATCTTGTAAAGAAACTATAGAAACTTTTGAGGAATTTGGAATTACTGGGGTTCACATTGAAGATCAAATCGAGAGAAAAAGATGCGGGCACTTAGATAATAAAGAATTGATATCTACTGATGAAATGGTCAATAAAATTAAAGAATGTGTTTCAGCAAAAAAAGATGAAAATTTTAAGATTATTGCAAGATCAGATGCAAAAAGTGTGGAGGGAATAGATAAAATGATTGAAAGATGTAAGGCTTACATCAATGCTGGTGCTGAGATTATATTTCCTGAAGCACTTCACAATGAAAAAGATTTTGAAAAAGTTAGAAAAGAACTTTCATGTTATTTGCTAGCTAATATGACTGAATTTGGAAAAACCAAATTATTAAACTATAAAGAATTAGAAAATCTTGGATATAATATAGTTATTTATCCAGTTACAACTCAGAGATTAGCAATGAAAAATGTTGAGGATGGTTTAAGAGACATTTATACAAGTGGACATCAAAATAACGTTATTGATAAAATGCAAACCAGAAAACGATTATATGATCTTGTAGATTATGAAAAATATAATAGTTTGGATGAAAAAATTTATAATTTTGACACAGAGGGTCATGAATAATGAGTGATGATATTAAGAAAGGCCTACTTGGAATAATTGTTGATGAAACAGAGGTTTCAAAAGTTATGCCAGAAATTAACTCTTTAACTTATAGAGGTTATGCTGCTCAAGATTTATGTGCGAAATGTAAGTTTGAAGAAGTTGCTTATTTAATCTTAAATGGTGAACTACCAAACAAAAAACAATTAAAAGCTTTTGAAAAAGTTGAGAGAAAAGAAAGAAATTTGTCAAAAACTTTATTGGATGACATTAAAAAATTCCCAAAAAAAGCCCATCCTATGGATGTTGCAAGGACCGCTGTTAGTATAATGGGTCTTGAGGATAAGGATACCAAAGACAATTCACCAAAATCAAACATGAGAAAAGTAATGAGAATTTTTGCTAAAACACCCGTTGCTTTAGCAGCATTTTATAGAATAAGAAAAGGTAAAAAGGTAATTACTCCTAAAAAAAAACTTTCCTTCTCTGAAAATTTTTTTCATATGTGTTTTGGAAAAGTGCCTAGCAAAGAAATAGTAAAAGCTTTTGATGTTTCATTAATTTTATATGCTGAGCATAGTTTTAATGTATCAACATTTACAGCAAGGACTATCACAAGTAGTTTATCGGATATTCATGGGGCAATTACTGGAGCAATCGCTAGTTTAAAAGGACCTCTACATGGTGGAGCTAATGAAGAAGTGATGCATATGATGAACAAAATTAAAAAACCTGAAAATGCTTTGAAATGGATTAATAAAGCTTTAGATAATAAGGACGTGGTAATGGGATTTGGTCATCGAGTTTATAAAAGTGGTGATTCTAGAGTTCCTACAATGAGAGAGTATTTCGGAAAAGTCGCACAAATTAAAAAAGACAAAAAATTTGAGAAAATTTATGACATAGTTGAAAAAGTGATGATCGACAGAAAGAATATCCACCCAAACGTAGATTATCCTACAGGGCCTACATACCATTTAATGGGTTTTGATACTGATTTCTTTACACCAATTTTTGTAATTTCTAGAATTACAGGTTGGTCAGCGCATATCATTGAACAACATGCTGCAAATAAATTAATTCGACCACTTGCAAGCTACAAAGGTAATAAATACAGAAAAGTTATTCGTTTAAATCAAAGATAATTAGTCTTCAGAGATTTCATTATACGAGTAATAAAACTAAGAAAATCATCTGCACAAAATTAATAACTACAGATATAAAATGTGAATATTTAAATTTTTTGTCCTGTCCTTCATCTCTATACCTATTAATTAATGGCATTAACAGATAGTTTGATATAGCAAATAATAAGCTAATTGCAAATATCAAATAAAAATCAACTCCTAACTTACTCAAAAATATAAATGCTAATAGAACAATTAAACTTATCCCTAGATTAACATTATAATAGAAAGGAAATATTCTTCTTATAAACTTTCGAGCATTATCTTCATCCAAGGTAGTAAATACTACTGGAGCAATTACAAATGAGAAAAACAACATAATTCCTAAGACCATTGCCGTTAAATAAATACTAGCTTGTTCAATCATAATTTAGTTTTCTATTGAATTTTCCTCTTTCATTAATATGGGTCTACCATCATGAGCAGTATTTAGAGGTATGATCTTTCCCTTATACTTCGCACATAAAGTAGGAGCACTTCTTAACTCTTTTCCTAATCTTACTTCTAAGTCTACGATTATTAATTTTGCATCATCTAATTCTTTTAATATTTTCATATTTCACTCCTTATTAATTTTAAAATATATCTAAATTACTACTTCAAAACCCTCAAAATTAGGAGCCCCAAGATACAAATCTTTATGTTTTCCTGCATTTTTATGAGCTAATCTAAAATTTTCTGATTTAGTCCAATTAATAAAATCGTCTTTAGAATTCCAAATGCTATGAGAAGCATATAATGAAAATTCTTTATTTTTTTCACCTTTAACTAGATGGAACTCTTTAAAACCTTTTACATCATGAAGGTGTGTATCTCTTTCCCTCCAAATCTTTTCAAATTCAGCTTCTTTGCCTAATACAATTTTAAATCTATTCATTGCTATAAACATATGACAATGCTCATTTGATATTAATATGTAATTTGATTATATATTAACTAAATGCCTCTACCCAAGTTCCTTGGGTTGATGCCTTAGAATATTCAGTTGCACGACCCTCAAAAAAGTTCATGTGCTCAACAGCATTTAGCATTGTATCTAACCATCCTAATGGATTTTTTTGAACATCATAAATAGGCTCTAGACCTAATTGAACTAATCTTCTGTTTCCAATAAATCTAATGTAATCTTTGACTTCTTTTGCAGTTAAACCTTCCATTGGACCCATTTCAAAAGCTAAGTCAATAAAAGCATCCTCATGTTCTATAATAGTTCTGCAAGCTTCATAAAGTTCTTTTTTTAATTTTGCATTCCATATTTCTGGATTTTCTTTTATGAATTCTTTGAAAATTCTAATCATTGAATTACAATGAAGTGTTTCATCTCTAACAGACCAAGTAACTATCTGACCCATGCCTTTCATTTTATTATGTCTTGGAAAATTTAAAAGGATTGCAAAACTTGCAAAGAGTTGAAGGCCTTCAGTGAACGCACTGAAAACAGCAACTGTTTTTGCAATGTCCTCTTTTGAACTCATGTCAAAATTTTGCATGTAATCATATTTATCTTTCATTTCTTTATACTTCATGAATGCAGAATATTCTGACTCTGGCATTCCAATCGTGTCTAATAAATGAGAGTAAGCTGCAATGTGAACTGTTTCCATAGATGCAAAAGCAGTCATCATCATTAAAACTTCAGTCGGTTTAAATACAGTTGTATAATGTCTTAAATAACAATTGTTAACTTCAACATCAGCTTGAGTAAAAAATCTAAATATCTGTGTTAATAAATTTTTTTCTGATTGTGTTAGATTTTTTTGCCAATCTCTAACATCATCACCTAATGGCACTTCTTCTGGTAACCAATGAATTCTTTGTTGAGTTAACCATGCATCATAGCACCATGGATATCTAAAAGGTTTGTAAACTGGGTTTTCAACTAGTAAGCCCATTTTTTTTGGCTGAACTATTTCTTTATTTGGCATTTTAATTTTTTCTGTTACTGACATGATAGACACTCCTCGTATTCTGGTTCTTGGTTTGGTTGTTTATTTTTGGATTTATATACATTGGCTGTAACATCTGTTGATTTAGCATCATTGATATTTTCAGCTCTTTGAATTGATTTTGATCTGCAGTAATAAAGGCTTTTTAAACCTTTTTTCCAAGCATCAAAATGAATTCTATGTAATTCTTTTTTATGAACGTCTGCTGGTAAAAATAAATTGACTGATTGGGCTTGAGAAATAAAAGGTGTTCGATCACCACTTAATTCTATAATCCATTTCTGGTTTAACTCAAAGGCTGTTTTAAAAACATCTTTTTCCAGATCAGTTAAAAAATCTAAATGTGAAACTGACCCTTGGTTAGTTGTAATTGTAGACCATGTTTCATCATTATTTTTACCATGGCCATCTAAGATCTCTTCGAGATATCTATTTCTAACATTAAATGATCCGGATAATGTTTTGTGTGTGTAACTATTAGCAGCAATAGGTTCTACTCCTGGAGATGCTCCACCACAAATAATTGAAATAGAAGCTGTTGGAGCTATAGCAGTTTTATTTGAAAACCTTTCTTGAAATCCATATTCTGCAGCATCAGGACATGCGCCTCTTTCTCTAGCTAAGTCTTTTGATGCTTGATTAACTTGTTCATCAATTTGTTTAAATATTTTTTTATTCCAAGATTTTGCCATCACTGATTCAAGTGGAATCCTATTTTTTTGTAAAAAAGAATGAAAACCCATTACGCCTAAACCAACACTTCTTTCTCTTTCAGCTGAATACTTGGCATCTTTAAATTGATCGGGTGCTTTATTTATAAAATCAGATAATACATTATCTAAAAATCTCATTACATCGCTAATCATATTAGGATCATCTTTCCACTCATCATATTTTTCTAAATTTAAAGAGGACAAACAACAAACAGCTGTTCTATCGTGTCCATCCTTATCAATCCCTGTGGGTAAGGTTATTTCACTACACAGATTAGATGTTTTAACTGTAAGGTTAGCTAATTTGTGATGCTGAGGGATTTGTCTATTAACAGTATCAATATAGATTATATATGGTTCTCCCGTTTCTATTCTTGCAGTTAATAATCTAATCCACAAGTTCCTAGCAGATAAAGTCTGTTGAATAGTTCCATCAACAGGACTTTTAAGTGGCCATTGTTCATCTGTTTCTACAGCTCTCATAAATGCATCTGATACTAAAACTCCATGATGCAAGTTTAAAGATTTTCTATTTGGATCACCACCTGTTGGTCTTCTCATTTCAATAAATTCTTCAATTTCAGGATGGTCAATTGGAAGATAACATGCAGCCGAACCTCTTCTTAAAGAACCTTGACTGATTGCCATTGTTAAAGAATCCATTACTTTTATAAACGGAATGATTCCTGAAGTTTTGCCAACTTTTCCTATTTTTTCTCCAATAGACCTTAGATTACCCCAATAACTTCCAATGCCCCCGCCTTTAGCAGCTAACCAAACGTTCTCACTCCAAAGATCCAAAATACCACTCAAGCTATCTGAGGCTTCATTAAGAAAACAAGAAATTGGTAAGCCTCTTTTAGTCCCGCCGTTTGATAAAACTGGAGTTGCAGGCATAAACCAAAGATTACTTATGTAGTTATAAATTCTTTGAGCATGCAGGTTATCGTCAGAATAAGTGCTTGCTACTCTCGCAAATAAATCTTGGTAAGATTCATTCTGTCCTAAATATCTGTCTTTTAAAGTTGCTTTACCAAAATCAGTCAGATTTGCGTCTCTAGATCGGTCAATTTTAATAATTATACCTTTATCGTTTTGAAAAAGCTCAGTTTCATTGTTTAGAGAAAAAAGATCTGGTCTATTGTTTTTTACGGCTTGACTTGCCTCGGGACTATATTCAGAGACAGCTTTCTTTAGGGCCTGCGATAATATTTTATTCATATTTTGTTAATATAATTTGTTGTTATTACGAAAACAACTATATGTTGTATGCGTTTTGTATCAATATACTATATAACTTATAAATCAATAGAACATTTATAGAACATCTAAAAAATATTTCAACTATAAAAGTTAAAAAAATGTAAGTAATTAACAATATGTCTGAAACATTAAAAATAGACCCCTATGGATTCCGTGAATATGATGCTCGTTGGGTCTTTGAAAAAGACATTAATGAACTAGGAATAACGAATCTTGGAAAAGGCTTAGGGACACAAATTAAAAAACATACTAAAAAAAATAACCCTAGAGTAATAGTCGGACATGATTATAGGTCATATAGTGAAAAAATAAAGACCGCTTTGAAAAAAGGTTTAATTTCAACTGGATGTTTCATTGAAGATATAGGTTTGTCTTTATCTCCAATGGTTTATTTTGCACAATTTAATTTAAATGCTGATGCGATAGCGATGGTGACCGCTAGTCATAATGAAAATGGTTGGACAGGTGTAAAAATGGGCATCAAAAAAGGATTAACACACGCACCAGAAGAGATGAACGAATTAAAAGAAATCACCTTAAATCAAAATTTTACTAAGGGTGATGGAAATGAAAAGAAAGTAAAAAATTTTGACAAAGTTTATAAAGAGGATTTGATTAGTAAAAATAAATTGAAAAAAAAAATAAAAGCTGTGGTTGCATGTGGTAATGGTACTGCAGGTATTTTTGCTCCTGACATACTAAGAGGAATTGGGTGTGAGGTAATCGAGCTAGATTGTGATTTAGACTGGAATTTTCCAAAATACAATCCAAATCCTGAGGATTTAGAAATGCTTCATGCTATAGTTAAATCAGTAAAAGAAAATAATGCTGATATAGGTTTTGGTTTTGACGGAGATGGTGATCGAGTTGGCGTAATCGATAATGAAGGCAATGAAATTTTTTCTGATAAAATAGGATTATTAATTGCTAGAAACTTATCTAGCTCACATAAAAATTCAAAATTTATTGTAGATGTAAAGTCTACAGGTCTTTATTCAACAGATAAAATTCTAAATGAAAATCAATGCGAAACTCTATACTGGAAAACTGGTCATTCACATATAAAAAGGAAAGTTTATAATGAAAAAGCTTTAGCTGGATTTGAAAAAAGCGGACACTTTTTTTTCAATCAACCGTTAGGTTATGGTTATGACGATGGAATTAATTCAGCAATTCAAGTCTGTCGTTTATTAAATAATCAAAACAAAAAAATGAGTGAAATAATAAAAGAAATTCCAACTACTTTCCAATCACCAACAATGGCACCTTTTTGTAAAGATGAAGAAAAATATAATGTAGTAGATGAAATGGTAAAAGAGTTTAAAAAAATTAAAGATAATAAAATAAAAATAGATAATCAAGAAATAAAAGAGATTATAACTGTAAATGGTGTTAGATTTTCTTTTGAAGATGGTTCTTGGGGTTTGATTAGGGCGTCATCAAACAAACCTTCTTTGGTTGTAGTGACTGAAAGCCCAACCTCAGATGAAAGGAAATTAAATATTTTTAGATTTATTGATAAAATATTAATGAAAACTGGTAAGATTGGAGAATACGATCAAAAAATTTAATTAATTTTTGTCCTCTTTATCTTTGTTATCATTAGTACCATTTTCTGTTTCTGATGGTTTGGAATTGTTACTATAAAATTTTTTAATTAATTCTTCCTCTCTAGCTCTTTGTTCTTGATCAAATTTATCTTCCCATTCTTTTATTCTACGGTTTTCCTCTTTAATTCTTTCTTCTTCCTCATCCTTTTCTCTCAAAAACTTTGCTCTTTCCTCATCAATAAGCCTTTGTTTTTCCTGCTCTTTTCTTATTTCCTCATCTCTTTCTCTTTCCTCTTTTTCTTTTAATAATTTTTCAGCCTCTGCAGCCTTTACTTGCTGTTCTTTTTTCCTTAACTCTTCTTCTTTAGCTCTCTGTTCTGCTTGTTCTTCTAAAATTTGCCTTTCTAGATCTTGTTTTCTATCTAATTCAAGTTGTCTCAATCTATTTTCAGTTTCTCTTAATTTTTCCTCTTCATATTTTAATTTTCTGGCAGCTTCTCTTAGTTTTTGCTCCTCATCTAATCTTTTTTGTCTTTCTAAGTCTTTCAATCTATTTTTTTCTTGTCTCTCCCTCTCCTTTTCCTCTCTTCGCTTTTGAGCCTCTAATTCTTTAGATTTTATTTCCTCCAATTTTATTCTGTTTTTTTCTTCTCTAATTTTTTGTCTTTCTAGTATTTTGATACTTAGCTCTTCCTCTTTAAGTTTTCTTGCGTCCTCTCTTAATTTTTTTGCTTCCTCATCCTTAATTTTTTGTTGTTCAATTTTTAATCTTTTCTCCTCAATATTTTTCCTTTTTTCCTCATTTTTTTGAATCTGTTTCTCATTTTCTGTAATTAATTTTTTTTGAGCTAATATTTGAAGCCTCTCTTCTTTAGCTTTATTTATTTTATCTCTCTGAGCTTGCTTCTTTTGTTGTTGAATTTCTTTTTTTTCTTGTATTTTTTTTTCTTTTTCTCTTCTTAATTTATTTTTTTCTCTACTTTTTTTTATGTTATAGAAAAAATTTTCAATATTTTTTTTTGTCCCACCAATAATATTCTCTGGCGAAAATTTGAAAATTTTTAGATCATTTTGAGTATTTTTTTTTAACTTTTTTTTACTCATTTTATAAAATACCAATTTTTTATGTTTGTTGCATACTAAAGTTGTGGTTAAATTGAGTACAATTTTTGAGTGAAAACTTTGATATACCAAACAAATTCACATCATTAATTCCAAAATTCAACTATTAAGTGTTCATAAAATTTTAAAGAATCAATTAAATTATAATAGTGAGGTGATGGAGGGAGACTGAAATCACCTCTTTTTTTTATGGCAGATAAAAAAATTAGATCAATTGCTAAAACTTTTTCTTGGAGATTTATTATTTTCGTTTACTGGGTGATTTTTGGATATGTTTACACTGGTACATTTACAGGAGCTGGAATATTGGGTGTGGGATCAATAATTCCACTATTTTTTTACTATTTTCACGAAAGAATTTGGACCAAAATCAAGTGGGGAACTGATTAAATATTAAATTTATTTTTGAGATCAGTATTAAGATTTTGAATAATATTATTCCAACTTTTATAATCACTCTGTCTATAAATCTTTAAAGTCTCATATGGGTTATATTTATAATATTCGTACCATCTCCAGTCAGCATTTAATGAAATCAAACCCCATGTCTCTTTGTTACAGATGCAAGATAAATGTAAAAAAAAGGTATCAGTAGAAATTACCAAGTCTAAATTTTGAATAATAGCAATTATTTCAGAGAAGTTTTTTTCACTAAAATCTATAATATTTGAGCTGTTAAAAAATTCCTTATCTCTATCCCAAATTTCATTTTGAAATGAGTAAAAATTTACATCTAATTCAAGTAGTTTTTGAAAATTCTTTAATTCAATAGATCTAGAAGGTTCTTTGGGCCCAAAGAAATTACCTGACCAAACTAAACCAATTTTCTTTTTTTTATTTTTTAGAATAGAAGTCCATTTATCTTTTTGGTCATTATCAAAATTTATAAGATCTGATGATTTTGAGTTTTTTGTTTGATAAAAATATTTGTTTAAAGAACCCAAGGAAATTGTATAATCATAATTGTTAACTTGAATTTCTTTTTTTTCACAAATTCTTATATTATTAATTTTTTTTTGATAAATTGGCACAAGCTTATCGTAAAGCAAAAAATCGATACTTTTACACATTGGTGATAAATTAAATAAAAATTTTGAAAATTGTAATACGTCTCCTAATCCTTGCTCACATGTCACCAAAATATTTGAGTCTTTTAAATCCTCGCCTTTCCATAATTTAATATTTCTAATTAAAATATCTTTTTTGATTGATTCTCTATACTCATAAAGTTCCCATCCCTTTTCAAATTCACCATCTATTAAGTGCATAAAACCTCTTGTGAGTTTTAAATCTTTTTTATTTGGGTAAATAGATAAAGCTTCTTCAACTATTTCTATTGCTTTTTTTTTTTCATCTATCATTGAGTAAATTTTTGCTAGTTTTGTATAAGCAATATAATTTTTTGTTTTATTTATTATTGATTGTAAAATCTCAATTGACTTTTGATGATTGTTATTACAAAAAAAATATTCAGACTCATTTAATTTGAATTCAATATAGTTTTCATCAATTGCTTTAGCTTTTTTATAGAAATATTCTGATTTATCCTTTTCACCTATTCTCAAATATAAAATTAAAAGATTATTTAGTATTACTTTATCATTTTGATCAAATTCTAGTGCTTTTTGATAATAATTTTTAGCTTCAAAAATATTATTATTGTTTAAATAACATTTAGCTAAATTATTAAATAAGATTTTTTTTTCCTTAAAATCAAAAGTTTCAACTAATTTGTAAAGTTCTATTGCTTTTTTTAAATCATTATTAAAATCGTAAGCCAAAGCTAAATTAAAATACGATAATGGATTTTTTCTAATTTCTAACTGAATCACCTTTTTACCACTTTCTATAGCAGATTTAAAATCTTCTAATTTTATATATAATTTAAAAAGATTTTTATGAGGATCTAAAAATTTTTGATCTAAATCAATTGAATTTAAAAATTCCGCTTTGGCTTGCTCATATTTTTTTTGTTTGAATAAAATGACACCTTTAATGTTAGTAATTAAGTGCTCATTTTTTTTTTCCTTACTTTCCTCACACAAGCTCATTGCTTTATCTAATTGGTTAGTTTTTAGGTAGTTTATAATTTTATTAAGAATTTCAGACATTATTAACTTATAGATAAATATTCATAAAAAGATCTAATCGACACAACAATCAAAAACATCCCAAAGATTTTACTTAAAATATTTTTTTCGATTTTATAAACTGCTTTTGCGCCTACCCTAGCCATTAGCATGGTTACAGGTACAAAAACTAAAAACCCTAGTAAATTTACATATCCTATGCTGTAAGGAGTGCTAATATTGTTAACAATTTTTCCTCCAGTAATCATAGTAATGGTGCCAAAAACTGCAATCAAAAACCCAACTCCTGCAGCAGTACCAATTGATCTTCTTATATCGTAACCAAAAGTTCTCATAAAAGGAACCATTAATGAACCACCACCAATACCTAGCAGTACAGATATAAAACCTATAATAACTCCAGAAATATTTTTAGCTGAGTCTGAAATAGTTTTTGGATTTTTTAAAAGTTGTTCCCTAAAAAAGATAAAAAATAGACCAACTATAAAAGCCATAATTGAAAAAAATAATACGAAAGCTGGGGTTTTTAAGTTCACAGCCAAAAATGTTCCACCAATTACACCTAACAAAATAAACAAACCAAAAGATTTTATAAGCTTAAAATCGACTGCATCATACTCCATATGAGTTTTCGTTGATATAATTGAAGTTGGAATTATGATGGCCAAAGAAGTACCAACTGAAAGATGCATTCTTGTTGCAATATCAAAATTTAAAACAGTAAAAGCATAATAAAGTGCTGGTACTATTATAATTCCACCACCAACACCTAGTAAACCTGCCATGAAACCAGCAACTGAGGCCGCTATAGATAAAACAAATAATAGATTTATAATTTCATTAACGTCCAAAGTTTCCATTATGAATTAGCCTGAATAGCTTTCTCATTATTCTGAACAATAGTCATGATATGTTTTGTTTTTTGAAAATCAGAGTCTCTTGCCATCATATTATCACTTAAATATCTTTTCCATTCTTTAGAACCAACTTGTCCATGATATAAACCTACTGTATGTCTCATAATATGATTAATCTTTGTTCCCAATTTTACTTCTCTATCAACATACTCTAAAAGTTTTTCTACCACTTGTTCCCGTGTTGGACTCATTTCTGTATTGAATATTTCTTTTTCAATTTCTATTAAAGAATATGGATTTTGATAAATTGATCTTCCTATCATGACACCATCACAAAACTTTAAATGATTTTTAATTTCCTCAACTTTTGTAATTCCACCATTTATAATTATTTCTAAATCAGGATTTTCTTTTTTAATGTCATAAACCATTTTATAATTTAGTTTTGGAATATTTAGATTTTGTTTTGGAGATAGACCAGTTAAAATTGCTTTCCTTGCATGCAAAATAAAACTTTTTGAACCAGCATCTTTCATTTTGTGGATAAAATTATTCAAATAATTAAACTCTTCTATATCATCGAAACCAATTCTTGTCTTTGCCGTAACAGGTATTTTGCAAGCATTCACCATTGAACTGATGCATTCAGCAACCAAGTCAGGTTCTTTTATTAGACATGCACCAAATCTATTTTTTTGAACTTTTTTGCTAGGGCAACCGAGGTTAATATTAATTTCATCGTAACCCATATCCTCAGCAATTTTAGCTACTTCTGCTAATTCCTCTTTATCAGACCCACCAACTTGTAAAGCTAATGGTTTTTCTTCAGAACTATAAGATAAAATTTTTTTTCGATCACCGTGAATTGCTGATTTTGTAGCAACCATCTCAGTATAAAGCATTACATTTTTGCTCATCAGTCTTAAAAAGAAACGATCATGCCTATCTGTGCAATCCATCATTGGGGCAACTGATACTTTTCTATTTATTTCTTTTTTAGAATCCAAGGTCTTTACCCATTATTTTATCAGGGAACCATGTAACAATCTCAGGAAAAATACATAAAATTACTATGGCTAAAGCCATAATTATCATAAACGGTATAGATCCTTTTAAAATTTCTGACAAACTAACGTCTGGGGTAATTCCTTTTATAATATAAAGATTTAATCCAACTGGTGGTGTGATTAAGCCAATCTCCATATTAATTGTAAATACTATTGCAAACCAGTATGGGTCAAAACCTAAAGTAGTAATAACAGGTAATAATATAGCTGAAGTCATTACAATAACCGCAACAGGCGGTAAAAAGAAACCAGCTATTAAAAGAAATATGTTTATCAACATGAACACAACCCATTTGTTAGAGCTTAATTCGACCATGCTCTGTGCTAAAGACTGAGTTACATACAGTTGTGAAAGAGTAAATGCAAAAAGATAAGAGGCAGCAATAATGAACATTATCATTACGCTTTCTTTCATTGAGACTTTAACAATGTTCCAAATCTTTTTTGGCTGATAAATTTTGTAAACAACAGCAATTAATACAAAAACTAAAAATGCTCCTACTCCAGATGCCTCGGATGGTGTTGCAACTCCTCCATAAAGTACATACAAAACACCAGCTATGATTGCTAAGAAAGGTAAAATTCTTGGTAAAACTTCGAGTTTTTCCTTTAGAGTTGGTCTTATTCTATTTCTTAGAGCTTTTGCTGCATCTTTATCAATAAAATAACTATGTATTAGAGCCCATATCGCAAACATTCCTGCTAACATAAAACCTGGCACAAGACCACATAAAAATAATCTTCCAATAGATGTACCAGTTGCGATTCCATAAACAATTAAAACAATACTTGGAGGAATTAAAACTCCTAAAGTTCCTCCAGCTGCGATAGTTCCTGTTGCAATCTGATCCGAATATCCCCTTTTTCTCATTTCGGGTATTCCCATTGTTCCGATCGCAGCACAAGTTGCAGGACTAGATCCACTCAAGGCTGCAAAAACTGAGCAGGCTCCAATATTAGAAATTACTAATCCTCCAGGCACTCTCCAAAGCCATCTATCTAATCCTGTATACAAATCTTTTCCCGCTGGAGAATTAGCTACGGCCATTCCCATTAAAATAAACATTGGTATAGAGAGTAAAACAAAAGAGTTTAGTCCTGCAAAAAATGTTTCGGCAAAAACGTCTAGCATTTGAAAACCTTCAAATGTAACTAACAGAGCTATTGAAACAAAACTCAAACCAAAAGCAATTGGAATTCCAGAAAAAAGTACCAATAAAGTAAAAACTGCTACAATTAATGCTATAATCAATGGATCCATTTAACTAAAATCCTCTTCATCAGTTAATTTTATAATTTCTGCGATATACTGTAATATCATTAGCAAAGCCCCCAACATCATTGATGAATATGGTATCCATAATGGTGGATCCCAGACAGTTCCTGTTGAGTAATTTTTGGTAAATGCTTCCTCGAACATTAAAAATCCAAAATAAAATAAAATTAAGAAAAAAAGTAAACTTATTGAGGATGTAAAAATTTTTAATCTAATAATATTTTTTTTTGATAAAAAATCGTAAATCCATTCCATGCTCACATGAGCTTTTTCACTTAGAACGTATACACTCCCTATAAAAGTTGAAGCAACTAGTAACATGGTGACAAGTTCTGTTTGCCATGTAATTGCTCTTTGAAAAAAATATCTTTCAAAAACAAGTTCCACTATTACCAATATTGACAATAGCAATGCTAATACAGCAAAAGCACCACATGCTTTAGCTATCAAATCACAAAATTGAAGATACTTTTTTTTCATAAAAAAAACCCCTATTTAATAAGATTAAATAGGGGTTCTTTATATATTATTTTATTTAACTGCTAAAGCCATTTCCATCAGCTTATCGCCACCTGGAACTTTATCAGCAAATGCTTTGTGAGAAGATTTCTTAGCAATCTCTACCCATGCAGCATGGTCTTTTTCAGACATGTATACTAATTTTACACCTGCAGCTTTATAAGCATCTTCAAACTTTTTATCTAAGTTTTCTACTTGAGCTGTCATGTATTTCTCAGCAACTTTACCAGCTTTCATTAAAGCTTTTTGTTGCTTAGAATTTAGTGCGTCAAAAGATTTTTTTGACATCAAAATTGGTTCATACATAAACCATAGACCAAATTTTCCTGGAGGAGTTGCACACGAAACTTGTTCGTAAATTTTGTAACTTACAAAACTTCCTGAACTAGTATTCGCACCAGTTAATACACCAGTTTGTAAACCTGTGTAAATCTCTGATGATGGCATACTTTGAATACCAGCACCAGCTGCTTCTAACATTTGGTTAAATGCTTTACCCGCAGCTCTCATAACTTGACCTTTTGCATCACTAGGATTTTTTATACATTTTGACTTTGAAGCAAAACCACCACCTAACCATGCATCAGATAAAACTACTACACCAGCATCGTTAATAATTCTTTTAATTTCAGTCATCATCGGACCTTTATTGAATCTCAATGCATGATCATGATTTTTAACAGTTCCTGGCATTAAAGTTGCATCAAATTCTGGATGGAACTTAGATGCATAAGCTAATGGAAAAGCAGAAATATCCAATTGACCAGTTGTCATTGGTTTCCACTGTTCTTTAGGTTTGTATAATGATTTAGCTGGATAAATTCTGATATCTATTCCAACATTTGCTTTTTTTACCTCGTCAGCAATGATTTGCACCATTTCATGACGTGGGTCGAAAGATCCATCAGCTCTTGGTGTTCCAGGCCATTGGTGACTTGCTTTTAGCGTAACAGCATAAGCAGAACCAATAGTAGTAAAAACAAAAACTAATGAAGTTAAATATAAAGATATTTTTTTTAACATTATTTTTCCCTCTATTGTTATTTTTAATAATTCAATTAAAGTGAACTTATTAATGAGAGTCAAGTCGCCAAAAACTCAAATATTATAGAAATTATATGGACGGACCTTTAAAAAACCTGCTAGTTGTTGATTTAACGAGAGTATTGGTCGGTCCATATTGCACTATGATTTTATCTGATCTAGGAGCTAGAGTAATTAAAATTGAAGCTCCAGAGATTGGTGACGATTCCCGTAAATTTGGACCATTTATAAAAGAATACTCTGCTTATTTTATGTCACTAAATAGAGGTAAAGAAAGTATTGCTCTTAACTTAAAAAATGACGAAGACAAAAAAATTTTTGATAAAATTTTATCTAAAGCAGACATATTAGTTGAAAATTTTAAACCAGGTACTTTGGAAAAATGGGGGTACGGTTGGCGGGATGTAAATAAAAAATATCCAAAATTAATTTATGCATCTGCCTCGGGTTTTGGACAAACTGGTCCTCTTAAAGAGCTGCCAGCTTATGATATGGTTGTTCAAGGTATGGGAGGATTAATGAGTGTAACCGGTCAACCAAACTCAGAACCAACAAGGGTAGGAACATCAATTGGAGATATCACAGCTGGTTTATTTACTGCGATTGGAATAAATGCAGCTCTATATGATAGACAAAAAACTGGTAAAGGTATGTACATAGATGTTTCAATGCTTGATTGTCAAATAGCTATTTTAGAAAATGCTATAGCTCGATACTTAGCAAAAAATGAAATACCTAAACCAATGGGATCACGTCATCCATCGATTGCACCATTCGAAGCTTTTAAAACTAAAGACAGTTATATCATTATCGCAGCTGGTAACGATAGGTTGTTCGAAAAACTTTGTGAACTTTTAGGAATATCTGAAATAAATAAAGATCCAAAATTTTCTGATAACTCATCTAGAGCACAAAACATGGATGAACTTAAAGTAATTCTTGAAAAAAAACTATTAACTAGAAATACCAACGCATGGGTTAACGACATGGAAAAAGAAAAAATTCCATGTGGTCCTATATTTAATATAAAAGAAGCTGTGGAGAATCCTCAAGTAGAGGCCAGAAATATGATTGTCAAAGCATTTCATAAAAAAATTGGAGATTTCAAATTAGCTGGTAATCCAATAAAAATGTCAAATTATAAGGATGAGAAAAATAGAGGTGATATCCCTGATTTAGATGAGCATAGGGAAAAAATTTTAAAAGAATTTACTTAATTATTTTCAGTTTCGTTAGAAGTATCTTGCTCAGCAGCTTGATTTTCTGTTTCTGTCACGTCGTCTAATGAAACATTACCTTGTTCATCTCCAGTTTCATCAGTTGGTGATGTATCGATATCTGGCATAGCTGTTTGTGATAATTCTGCAATATCATCATTTGAAACTTGTAATTTTTCTGGCGTTCTTCTTGCTCTCTTTGATGGTAAAATAGGTGCTCCACTTTTTGAAATTTCACCTTTGTATAAACTTTCAAAATCATCACCTACCTCCTCATCATCTTCGGCTCCATCATCAACTTGCTCTACGTGTTTTCTTAATTTATAAACCGCACTCTCAGTAAGATCTTTTACCTTAATATTTTCTTCTGCAATTTCTCTTAAAGCAATGACAGTATTTTTGTCATTATCTTTATCTAAAGTGGGTTCTATACCAGTATTAAGTTGAGTTGCTCTTTCTTTAGCCACCAAAACTAACTCGTAAGGACTGTCTACTTTATCTATACAATCTTCTACAGTAACTCTAGCCATGCGGAGTGTCTACACAGTGAAGTTCAAAAAATCAAGGAGAATTTTATAAATACTTTGGATTTAGCTTATTTTTAACAAACAATAAAAGAGCAGCTGATAAGGCAATATAAATAAAAGATATTAAAGCTATCTGCTCTATTGAGAGTCCAATATCTATTAATATGCCAAATAAAGCAGTGCCAAAAGCAGTAGAAAAAACCATCAAAGCTGTAGTTAAAGCTTTAATTGAACCAATATATCTTACACCGTAAATTTCTGCCCAGGTTGAAGAGCCTAGGACGTTTGCGAGTCCGTTTGAAATACCAATTAAACCTAAAAATACAAAAGCAGAGAATGAAACATCAAAATACATAAGAACTACAGTAGAAATTAATAACGGAATATTCATAAAAATCAGTAATTTTCTACTCGTAAATTTATCAATTAAAAATCCTGCAATTAATAGAGTTAATACTGATAAAATTGAATAAACCATAAAAGATTGAGCAATTACATAAGTACCCCACCCTTTAGACTCTGAAATAAAAGATTGATAAACAAACACGCCAGTTGCAATCCATGGCATCGCTAACATATTCAAACAAACTATATAAAATCTGTAATCCTTCAAAACATCTATTCTTTTCCATTGTTTTATTTTTTCACTAAATTCTTTTTGGTTTGTCTTCTCTCTAGACTCAAAGTTTAAGTTCTTTACTAAAATAAAGGAAGTTATTGGAAGAAAAATCAAAACTAATATTGAAATATATATCCATAAATTTTGCCAAGAAGTTACAGTTAATAAATATACAATTAAAACTGGTAGTATAAATTCAGCAGTAGATAGACCAAACCAACTTGTGCTTAAAGCTTTACCTCTAGATTTTGTAAAATATCTAGATATTGTTGTTGTTGCAGTATGAGACATCATACCTTGACCTGAAAATCTCATTAAAAAAATTGCAATAAATAAAAAGATTATTGAAGAAATTTTTGAAAAGAAAAAACATGAGAAGGACAGAAGTATTGTTACAAAAAAAGCAAATTTAAATATATTGATATCATCTATTTTTTTTCCAACCCAAATTAATAAAAAGCTGCTTAGTAATGTTGCGGATGCATAAATTGTTCCAAATTGTCCTTGGGTAATAGATAATGCTTCTCGTATACTAGAGTTAAAAAGACCAAGAAAAAAACTCTGTCCAAAACTGGAAAAAAATGTAAATATAAAACCAAATACGATAACTTTTAAACTTAAACTTTTAAACATATTAAAAAATTATGAGTTGTAATGTTGCTTTCATAGGCCTTGGTGTCATGGGTTATCCAATGGCAGGTTATATATCAAAAGGAGGACATAATGTAACTGTTTTTAACAGAACAAAATCCAAAGCTGAAAAATGGATTAAAGAATTTAAAGGTAAAATAGCTGACACACCATCCGAAGCTGCAAAGGATGCCGAATACATTTTTACATGTGTAGGAAATGACAATGATTTAAGAGAGGTTACTTTTGGAGACAACGGTGTATTTAAAACAATTAAAAAAGGTGCAGTTTATATTGATAACACAACTGCTTCAGCAACAATTGCAAAAGAAATACATTCTTATGCAAAAAAAAATGGGTTTGGTGCGCTAGATGCACCTGTATCAGGAGGACAAGCTGGTGCAGAGAATGGTGCGCTAACTGTTATGATTGGTGGTGATCAATCTGACTTTGACAAAGCAAAAGATAAAATTGATTGTTATAGTAAAAAAATGAAACTACTTGGTGGTCCAGGAAATGGACAACTTGCTAAAATGGTTAATCAAATTTGTATTGCAGGTTTAGTACAAGGTTTATCTGAAGCTATTAATTTTGGAATGAAAGCCGGATTAAATATGGAGGATGTAATTGAGGTTATTTCAAAAGGTGCAGCACAATCTTGGCAGATGGAAAATAGATATAAAACTATGATTGATGATAAATTTGATTTTGGTTTTGCAGTTGATTGGATGAGAAAAGATTTAAAAATTGCAATGGATGAAGCTAAAAATAATGGCTCGTTGTTACCTATCACTGAACTCGTTGATAAATATTACGGCGAAGTACAAAGCATGGGTGGTAATCGTTGGGATACATCAAGCTTAATAAAAAGATTTAGAAAGTAAAGTATGCAGCCAGCATACTATGAAGATTTAGCAGAGATACAAAATAAGTATTGGTCTATGTTAGATGATGCGGTAACTAACAGAGGTTCACCATTTAGAATTCCTGTTTTTATATGTGCTCACCAAGATGAGGTTGATGGGAGAATTGTTGTTTTACGTAAATCAGATAGAGCAAACAATCTATTACAATTTCATACCGATTTAAGATCCCCAAAGGTAGATATTCTAAAAAAAAATAAAAAAGCCTCTCTAGTTTTTTATGACAAAGAAGAAAAGATACAATTAAGGGTTAAAGTAAAGTGTGAAGTTAATAATCAAAATTTAACAACGGAAGAGTCCTGGAAAAAAACTCAACATATAAGTAGACGTTGCTATTTGACTGATAGCCCTCCAGGAACTACATCAGATAATCCAACATCAGGAATGATATCCAAATTAGAAGATTTTGATTATACAATGGAACAAAGTGAGGAAGGTTTCAAAAATTTTACTGTCATTAAATGTAAAATTAAATCTATTGAATGGCTTTATCTCGCAGCTAAGGGTCATAGAAGAGCTAAGTTTGATTTAGAAACAAACAAAAATGAGTGGCTAGTTCCTTAAATTATTTCTCTATAGTTGATAATTTTTTCTTTAATTTGATTGGTAAATTACCGAACCACTCTTTCTCTTTGCCTGATTCTGGTAATACAGCTCCATATTCAATCATTTGAGATGGAGGAAGATCATTAATGTAAACCCAAACTTGAGTTTCATCCAATTTTGAATTTTTCACTAACACATCTCTTAGATCTAAAATTAATTTGTCTTTCACTTCTTTGGATCTACCTGCTCTAATTTGACCAAGTAAAAATAAAGATGGCTCTTTAACTTTTTTCCCACCCATGAAGTGATTATTTTTTTTTGTTTTATTGAATATTACTTGAGCAAAATAAGTATTTGCACCAGTTACCACATTATGAACCTTTGTAATTCCTTCAGCTAATTTTTTTTGTTGTTTAGAAGAAATATTAAAGTTTGAATTTGTAACTGTATAAGTTGGCATTATATTTAAAATATAGATTTAGAATATTTTTTCCAATTATCTTGATAATGTTTTGTGTTTTCAATAATTGCTTTTTTTTCGTCTTCCGTAATTTCTCTTACAACTTTTCCAGGTGAGCCAATTACTAAAGAGTTATCTGGAATTTCTTTATTTTCTGTAATTAATGCTTTTGCGCCAACTAAACAGTTCTTTCCAATTTTTGCATTATTTAAAATTACTGCTCCGATACCAATTAAACTATCGTCCCCTATTGTACAGCCGTGAAGCATAACCATATGTCCGACAGTAACATTTTTTCCAACCTTTAAGGGATAACCAGGGTCTGTGTGCAAAACACTTCCGTCTTGAATATTAGAGCCCTCACCAATATGAATATTTTCTACATCACCTCTTAAAGTGGCATTAAACCAGATACTAGAATCTTTTTCTAAGGTAACATCTCCTATTATAGTTGCATTAGGTGCTACCCAATTTTCGCCAGAGTTTTTTGGTTTTTTATCTTTTAAATCGTAAAACATAATTTATATATTATTACATTATGCCAATACAAACTCCAATATGTGATTTTGGTCAAAAAGCTCATGACTTTAAGCTCAAATCAACAGAAGGGAAGATTCTCTCATTGGCAGATGTTAAAGGCGAAAAAGGAACATTAATTATGTTTATTTGTAATCACTGTCCATATGTAAAAGCGGTAACAAAAGATATTGTTGAAGATTGTAAAAAATTAAAAGATATGGGTATCAATTCTGTAGCTATTTGCGCTAATGATGCTGAAAATTATCCTGAAGACTCATTTGAAAATATGATTGAGTTTTCAAAAAAAAATCAATTTGGTTTTCCTTATTTAGTTGACGAGACTCAAGAAATTGCAAAAACATACGATGCGGTATGTACTCCAGATTTTTTTGGATATAACAAAGATTTAGAGCTTCAATACAGAGGAAGAGTAAGAGAACTTAAAAAATTAATTCCAGTTAGAGAAGGAGATAGTGATCTTTTTAAAGCAATGAAACAAGTTGCCGAAACTAATAAAGGACCTGAGAAACAAATTCCTAGTGCTGGATGTGGTATCAAGTGGAAAACTAATTAATGTATATTATTGTTACTAGAACTTTTCCACCAGAACTGGGTGGCATGCAAAGTTTGATGTGGGGTTTATCTCGTGAAATGTCAAAAAATTTTATGATTAAAGTTTTTGCAGATTACCATGAGAATCATAAAGATTTTGATGAAAAAACAAGTTTTTCAATTGAAAGAGTTGGTGGAATAAAATTTTTAAGAAAAATAAGAAAAGCTCAATTGATTAATGAATTTTTAAAAGAAAATAAAGTTGAGGGTGTTATTGCTGATCACTGGAAAAGTTTAGAATTAATAAAAACTGACAAAAAAAAGTATTGTTTAATTCATGGTAAGGAGATTAACCATCCGTTAGGAAGCTCATTAAATAAAAGGGTTATAAAAGTTCTAAATAATGTAGAAAAAATTATTGCAAATTCTGAGTATACAAAAAATTTAGCTATAAATAATGGTGTAGACCAAGATAAAGTTGTTGTAATAAATCCTGGAGCTGATGCAGTTCAAGAATTAAATAAAAAATCTCTTGAGAAAGTTGAGAGTCTATTAAAAATAAAAACACCAAGACTTATTACTGTTTCTAGATTTGATAAAAGAAAAAATCATGAAAAAATAATTATGGCACTAAGAAATTTGAAACAATTATACCCTGATATTGTCTATATTTGTATTGGCTATGGTGATGAGGAGGAAAATATAAAAAAATTAGTTGAAGAATTAGATCTAACTTCACAAGTAATGTTCTTTAAAGACATAAGTATTGATTTAAAAAATGCTTTAGTGGCAAAATCAAATATTTTTGTCATGCCATCTATAATTCATAAAACCTCCGTAGAGGGTTTTGGAATAGCATATGTTGAAGCTGCACAATATGGAATTCCTTCTATTGCAGGAAAGGATGGTGGTGCATCAGATGCCATTGAACACGATAGAACTGGATTAATTTGTGACGGTAACAATCTAGATGAGATTTATTCGTCATTAAATTCAATGATTGAAAATAAAAGATATATCGAACTTGGAAAAAATGCCAAAGATTATGTTTCAAAATTTCAGTGGGATAAAACTTTGGAAGAATACAAAAAAATTCTTAATTAATTTAAAGAATTAACTAATCTTTCAAAAACTTTTTCTGCACTCAGATTGTTTAAGTCTGTTACCTCAATTACTTTAAAATTTTCTCTTTCAATACTGACTTTGTAAGCTGTTGTATGTTTTCCAAATAAGGTTAATCCTTTCGCACCCACATGAGCAGCTATATGAGCTGGCCCAGTATCATTTGCAATAACAAAGGAACTATCTTTAATTAAAGAAGTTAATTGAGAAATATCAAGTGCTTTTCCATTGTCCAATAAAACTAGGGCATTTATTTCTTTTGCATAATTTATCTCGGAAGGGCCTGGAGCTATAACGATTTTATACTCATTCCCAAATTTGTCTGAAATGAGTTTTATAAGATCATTATAATAAGGCCATTTCTTAATATTTAGATGGGGAGAGCAAAAAGGAAATAGTAAAATAAATTTATCCAATTTATAGTGATTTTTAATTTCACTGATCTCAGAACAAGCCCAACTAAAATTGGGGTTTAAGGTGTAGGTTGTTTTTAATCCTGAGGTTTGTAATTGATGATTAAATCTGTCCAAAACAGAATGTTTATCAAATTCCCTTTTATTTATTACTTCAGGTAAAGTTGTAATTGAGCTTGACCATGTTTCTTTTTTTGCTTTAGGAAAAAGAATATTCTTATAAAAATTTGTTCTTGAAGAATTTTGAAGGTCATAAACTTTTGAAAAACTATGTTTCTTTAGTTCTCTCATTAAGAAATACAAGTAGATAAGATTATATCTTGGTAATCTTTTATCTAAAATTACTTCATGAATAAATGGATTTTTTTTAAACACCTCTAAATAAGCTTTTGTAGTTAGTAAATAAATTTGATCATTTTTGTGGTTTTCAGATATATCTTGAATTGCACCACTTGCTTGAGCTATATCTCCTAATGATCCATGTTTAATAATTAAAATATTAGACATAATTATAACAAGATAACACAGTATTTAATTTTATGAATAAAATTATAATAGAAGTTTCAATTGGAGAATTGTTAGACAAAATTTCTATTTTAGAAATTAAACAAGAAAAAATTAAAGATCCTGAAAAATTAAAGTTCATTGATAAAGAATACTCTATTTTAAAAGATCAGTTTGAAAAAAATATAAAGTCTGATGACAAAATTAAAAACCTCTATCAATCACTTAAGGAAATTAATTCAAAACTTTGGGTAATTGAAGATGATAAGAGACAATGCGAAAAAGATAAAGATTTTGGAGAAAAATTTATAAAACTTTCAAGAAACGTGCACTTTCTTAATGACGATAGAGCGAAAATCAAATTAGAGATTAACAACTATACTAGATCAGTTATTAGGGAAATAAAAGAGTACACTAGCTACTAGATCGCTTAATGGGACTTCATTTTTCAAAAGAGGAATTTTCACAAAGAAAAATGAATGTTTTAAAATTAATGAAAGAGCATAATCTTGACGCTCTGTTAATGTTTAGGCAAGAGTCTATGTATTGGCTAACTGGTTATGACACTTTTGGTTATGTTTTTTTTCAAACATTGGTTTTAGACCAAAGTGGGAATACAGTATTACTTACAAGAGCTCCCGATTTAAGACAGGCTCAGAATACATCCAACATAGAAGATATTAGAATATGGGTTGATAAAGATGGATCAAATCCAACAGATGATCTTAAAAATATTTTAAATGAATTAAATCTTAAAGGAAAAAAATTAGGAGTTGAATATGAAGCTTATGGTTTAACTGGACGTAATGCTCTTCGATTAAACAAATCTTTGGAAAATTATTGCACTCTTAAGGATAAATCAGACTTAATTACAAAATTAAGAGCAGTTAAATCTAAAGAGGAGATTGTTTATGTTAAAAAAGCTGCAGCACTTGCTGATAAGGCTTTGGATGAAGTATGGAAACACGCAAAAGCTGGTGTAAGTGAATCTAAGATATTAGCTGAAATGAATAGAGTTATATTTGAAAATGGTGGAGATTATCCTGCAAATGAATTTATAATTGGCTCTGGTAAAAATGCTCTTCTTTGTCGTTATCAGGCAGAAAAACAAATTTTAAATAGTCAGGATCAATTAACCATTGAATGGGCTGGTACTTATAGACATTACCATTCTGCAATGTTTAGAACTATTCCTATTGGAAAAGCAGATTCTAAACATCATAAAATGCATGAAGCATGCATTGAGGCTCTTAAAAATTGTGAGAGTAAATTAATGCCTGGGAATAAAATTGGAGAAGTTTTTGATATTCATGCAAAAACGTTTGATAATCTTGGTTACAATAAAGCTCGAATGAACGCATGTGGTTATTCTTTAGGTACAACATTTTCTCCAAATTGGATGGATTGGCCAATGTTATATACTGGTAACCCATATGTTATTGAAACTGGAAATGTGTTCTTTATGCATATGATCTTGATGGATTCAGAAAATCAATTAGCTATGAATTTAGGTGAAACTTTCTTAGTTACAGAAAATGGTAATGAAAGACTTGGAAAAAAAAAGTTAGATTTAGTTATTCTTTAATTAAAACTATATTTTTTTTCTAGAAATTTAATTACATTATGTATTATAAAAGTCATAAAGAGATAAATTCCCCCCGCAACTATAAAGACCTCAACTGGTTTAAAAGTTGTTGAAATTATATATTTTGCAACACCTGTAAGATCCATTATGGTGACTGTGCTAGCTAAAGAAGTTCCTTTCATCATTAGAATAATTTCATTTCCATAGGCTGGTAAAGATTGTCTGATAGCAATCGGTATCTGAATTTTATAAAAGATTACTTTATTTGAGATACCTAAGCTTTTACCTGCCTCTATTATTCCAGGTTTAATTGTTTGAAATGCTGATCTTAATATCTCTGAGGTGTAAGCACCTGTGTTAAGAGCAAAAGCAATAATTGCACACCAATATGGTTCTTTTAAAATTACCCATAAAACTGTCGATCTTAAATATTCAATCTGACCTAGTCCAAAATAAATAATAAATATTTGTACTAAAAGTGGTGTCCCTCTAAAAACGTATGAATATCCATACGCAAATTTATTGATAAATACATTTTTATTTAATCTTAAAATTGCAAAAAATAATCCAATGAATAATCCTATTATTAAAGAAACAGAGAGAAGTTTTAGAGTAATTATTGCTGCACTCAATAATTTGGGGAAACTATTAATCATCAATTCAAGATCCATTAATACCCCCTACTATATTTAACTTCTAATCTATTAATTAATTTCATGCTTACGAATGTAAGTAATAAATACAAAACTGCAGCAAATGAATAAAAGAATAATGGATCTCTTGTTGATCCAGCGGCAATATACGATTGTCTCATTATTTCAACTAAGCCTGTAACTGAAATTAATGAAGTATCCTTGAGTGTTATTTGCCAAACATTACTTAGGTTTGGTATAGCTAATCTTAATGTTTGAGGTAAGATAATTTTAAAAAATTTCCCAAATTTAGTAAGGCCTAATACACTAGCAGCTTCGAATTGACCTTTGTCAATTGATTGTATTGCCCCTCTAAAAACTTCTGTTGAATATGCCCCGGAAATTATTCCAATTGCAAAAGCACCTGTAATAAAAGCATTTATTTCAATATATTCATTATATCCAAATATTGATGCAACAAACATAACCGCACCAGTTCCTCCAAAAAAGAAAAGATAAATTACTAATAATTCTGGAACACCTCTTATTGTGGTTGTGTAAGAATTAGCAATAAAATTTAAAAACTTATTTTTTGATAATTTTAATGGAGTAAAAATTAATGCAAAAAGAAAACCTATAAACATTGCTGTTATTGAAACAGCTATTGTCATTAGAGTTGCATAAAATAACTCATCACCCCAACCAGTATTTCCAAATGCTAGAAGTTCCATACAGATTGGCGACTATACATTATAGTCGCCAAATCTTAAATTTAATTACATAGAAGCGTCGAAACCAAACCACTTAGTAGCAATTCTACTAATGTCTCCGTTTTTTCTCGCTTTATTAATAGCGGCGTTAAACTTTTTCAGAAGTTCAGTATCATCTTTTCTGATACCAACTCCAACACCATTTCCAAATGCACCACCTGAGAAAGTTGGTCCAGTTAGAACAACTGGCTTACCAGATTTTTCAGCATAATCGCTGAATGCAACAGCAGCAGCTAAAGCAGCATCGCATCTTCCTGAAGTCAAATCTAAGTTAACTTCGTCTTGTGTTTTGTATGTTCTTACATTTACCTTTCCTACATCACCCGAGTCTAAAAAGTTTTGGTGAATTGTAGCAGTTTGCACACAGACAGTTTTTCCTGCTAGTACACCAGTAAGTGTTTTAAGATCTTTTTTAGCTGCAGCATTTGGTTTTGTAAGATTTATTCCAGCTGATGTATCTAAACCTTCTAGGCTAGATCCTTTCATGACTGCTAAAGATGCAACTTCATCTGCATATCCTTGTGAAAAGCTAATAGCTTTTTGTCTCTCTGCAGTGATTGACATACCTGCCATTATAGCATCAAACTTTCTCATGATTAATGCTGGTATCATTCCATCCCAATCTTGCTCAACTATTACACATTGTTGTCCAATGTATCGACATAGTGTGTAAGCTAATTCAACTTCAAAACCTATTAACTTACCTGCTTCATTTTTTGAGTTCCATGGAGGATAAGCACCCTCTGTTCCTATTCTTATTTTATCAGCATTAACATTCCCCATAACCAATAGAGAAAGTAAAACTAAAAAAATAGTTTTTTTGAATATATTCATTGTTATCTCCTTTAATAAAAAAATATTATTTCACAGATTGTGGATATTAAAAAGAAAAAATTAATGATTTATCGAAGAGGAAAAATTCCAAGAACAATCAAAACTAGGTATGTAAACTCTGGATAAATCAGTGTTTCCAAAATGATGATTAAATACATTCAACCATTTTTCAACTTGAAGAGGTTTTTTATCTTGGCTGCCAACTTGAGTAGTAATAACTCCTTTAGGTTTGAGTATTCTTACTAAAGAGTCCATATTTTTAGCAGCGAGATCTATACAAAACTGATCATCATTTAAGTCAACAAAAATATGATCGTAAGTATCTTCGTTTACTGTCTTTATACTTTCGAACGCATCACCCCATACACATTTTACAGAATTTTTTTCTGTAGATTTTTTTCCTATGTCACCAAGATGCTTATTACAAACTTCTACAACTTCCGAATCTAATTCATACCAATCTATAAAATTAAACTTTTTTGAAATACACTCTCTTGCAACACCCCCATCGCCACCACCAATTATAGCTGCTCTCTCATTTTTTTTACTTAATTTCAGGCCTGCTCCGACAAAAGTAGAGCTATATAAATGCTCATCTGATGCTGCTACTTGTATTTCGCCATCTATAAACAAAGATTTTCCAAATTGTTCTAACTCTAAAATTTCAATATGTTGACCAACTTTTGATTTAAAATCCTCTAAAACCTCATTAACAACGTAAGACTTTTGTAAACCCGGCGAGCTATAAATATCGTGGTAAAGAGATCTCGTATCTCTATTAAATTCTTTTTTAACTATTCTTTTGTGTTCAAACTCTTTTTTTACAATATCAATTGCTACTGATGGACTTATTTTTCCACAAGTAAAGAAATCAAAACTAATTATTCCATTTTCTGGAAACGTATGAAAGCTGATGTGGCTTTCAGCTAATAAAGCTAGAATAGTAAAACCCTGTGGTTGAAATTTATATTTTGAAATATTCAAAATAGTAACATTAGCTGCTTTAGCTATTTTATGTATAACTTTTTCAAAAACTGAAGGGTCGTACTCTGTTGTAGTACCGATAATATCTAAAGTAATATGCTCCCCAACTTTAATCATCTTACCTTTTTTTATAATTTTTAGTCTTATCTAAAACTTTTTTCATTTCTTCAAATGAAAGAATCTTAGGTTGTCCTAATTTTAAAGCAATAGTGTATTGATGACAAATATTTTCTATCTCCTGTGCTAGTTCAAATGCATCATCAAGATTTTTTCCAAAAGCAACCTGCCCGTGATTAGACATTAAACAAGCAGATCTATTTTCTAAAGCTTTGATAACATTTTTAGATAATTCATCTGTTCCAAAAGTAGCGTATTCAGCACATTTAATGTCATCACCTCCTGCAAGAGCAATCATATAATGAAATGGTGGAATTGGTTTTCCATGTGAAGATACAGCTGTTGCGTGTGGAGAATGAGCGTGAACAATGGCGTGTGCTTCTTTTTTATTTGTATAAATATCTCGATGAAATCTCCATTCAGATGAAGGTTTGTTCGTTGAGTTTTTTTCTTCTTCTTTATTTAACCCCATAAAAACAATATCTTCAGGTTTTAGTGTTTCATATTTTTTTCCTGATGGAGTAATTAAGTATCCCTCTATATCATCTTCTATTCCTCTTAATGATATATTGCCTGATCTTAGAGGTGAAAGATTTGTAGAATTTAATTTTAACGAATATTCAATAATCTGATTTCTTTGATCTAAATTCTTCATTTAAATAATTCTTTAAGTCCTTTTTCTGAAGCTTCACATATACCTTTTTCTGTAATTAAACCTGTAACATATTTCGCGGGAGTTACATCAAAAGCTAAATTCATAGCTTTACTTTTTTTTGGATAAATTTGTATTTTCTTTATATCTCCTTTTTCGTCTAAACCTTCAACATGAGATAATTCATCTGAATTTCTTTCCTCTATTGGGATATCTTTACGATCTTTAATATTCCAGTCAATTGTTGAGCTTGGTAGTGCAACATAAAAAGGAATCTTATTATCATTAGCTGCTAGTGCTTTAAGATAAGTTCCAACTTTATTACAAACATCCCCATTAGCTAGAGTTCTGTCTGTCCCAACAATGCACATGTCAACTTCACCTCTTTGCATTAGTATGCCACCTGTATTATCTGCAATGATTGTGTTTTTAATTCCCTCTTCATTTAATTCATAGGATGTAAGATTTGCTCCTTGATTTCTTGGTCTAGTTTCATCTGCCCACACATGAATGGGAATTCCTTTTTTGTGAGCATGATAGATTGGAGAAGTTGCGGTCCCCCAATTTATTGTCGCAAGCCATCCTGCATTACAATGAGTTAATATATTGACTGTATTTTTTTTTTTATTATAAATTTCTTCAATAATTTTTAATCCATTTAATCCTATATTTTCGCAAAATTTTACATCCTCTTCGCATATATCTTTTGCTTCATTCAAGGCTATTTCTAAGATTTTATCGATGTTAACACCTGATAATTTATTCATCATTCTATCAACAGACCACTTTAAATTTATTGCTGTTGGTCTTGAACTAATTAAATCTTCTGCGGATTTCTGTAAAAATGATTGGTCATTATTTTCAATTATAGCTAAAACCATTCCATAAGCTGCTGTAGCTCCTATTAGAGGTGCGCCCCTTACTTCCATTAACTTAATTGCATTTATTGATTCCTTTACTGTTTTAAGGTCTTTAATAATAAATTGGTGTGGAAGTTTTGTTTGGTCAATAATTTTTACAACATTATTTTCAAACCAAATAGTACGATATTCTTTTCCCTCTATTCTCATTGATTTAAAACTCTACCAGCAACAGTCTTAAGTTTTTCTATTGTCTTTTTTGTTCTTTTTTCAGGTGCTGTTATAATTGCTACATCTAAACAATTAGTAGTTGGATCATTAAGATCAATATGATTTTCAAAGTTTTCTATTAAGTTTTTGATCATATTTTTTGCTTTTGCAGCATTACCTAATAAAACTTTTACCACTTGTTGAACATCAACATTTTCATGATCCGGATGCCAACAATCATAATCTGTTACCATTGAAACTGATGCATATCTAATTTCTGCTTCTCTTGCTAATTTTGCCTCTGGCATATTTGTCATTCCAATAACATCACTTTTCCATGATCTGTATAAATTTGACTCAGCTAATGTTGAAAATTGAGGTCCTTCCATAACAACATATGTTCCATTTCTTTGATAATCAATTTTTTCTTTTTTAATTGCCTCTTCACAAGCATTCATGAGACCATTTGATGTTGGATGAGCCATAGAAACGTGCGCAACAATTTCTTCATCAAAAAATGTTTTTTCCCTCGCGAATGTTCGATCAATAAACTGATCAACAATTACAAATTTTCCAGGAGGTAAATCCTCTCTAAGAGATCCAACTGCTGATACTGATACAATATCTGTTACACCTAATTGTTTAAGAGCATCGATATTTGCTCTAAAATTTATTTTAGAGGGTGAAATGAAATGACCTCTCCCATGTCTTGGTAAAAAGAAAACTTCCTTATTATTATAATTAGTTTTTAAAATTTGATCTGATGGTTTTCCCCAAGGTGTAATTAAATCTAATAATTCTCGATTTTTGAACTCTTCAACATCATAAAGACCGCTGCCACCAATTATTGCTAATTTATTAATTGTCATGTTATAATTTTAATTTATTTATACTTTTATATTTTACTCTTATGAATTTAAAAGACTTTATTAGATCTATTCCAGATTATCCAAAAAAAGGTATTTTATTCAGAGATATCACTACACTAATTAAAAATGAGAAGGCTTTTTCAAAAACAATTGATCAAATCGTGGAAAGATCAAAAAAATTGAAATTTAATAAGATTGCAGCAATTGAGTCTAGGGGGTTTGTTTTTGCCTCGGCAGTTTCTTATATTTTGAAAAAACCATTTATAATGTTAAGAAAAAAAGACAAATTACCAGCTGATGTACACTCTATTGATTTTGAATTAGAATATGGAAATGCTACCATAGAAGTTCATAAAGACTCAATTGGCGAAGATGATACTATTTTGATTATTGATGATATAATTGCAACTGGCGGTACTGCGGATGCTGCAGCCAAACTTGTAGAAATTTCTAATGGAAAAGTTGCTGGATTTATATTTGTTATAAACCTTTTTGATTTAAATGGTTCTAATAATTTAGTTAAAAAAGGCTACCATGTAGAAAATTTGATGGAATTTCCAGGTCACTAATCATTAATTTTTGGCCTATAAAAAGATTTTTTTCCAATTATAGCATTTAGAAAACCTAAAACTCTAAACAAGTATATTTCTTTTTTTCTTTTATTGATAAAAAAATATATCAACATCTTAAAAGTTGCTGATATAAATATTGGACATACTTTAATATATGCATTTAAAATACCATAATGCTTTTTATTAAAATAAAATTTTGACCAAACCCAATGCCAATTTCTCGATAACTCTATTTCATATCTATATTTTTCATCAACAGCTTTTCCACCAAGATGATTAATTTTTGATTTTGGCACAATATAAATATATTCGTCATTTTCAATTATTCTCTTACATAAATCATCATTTTCTAAATAAAGAAAAATATTTTCATCAAAATATTTTTTATTATTAAAATTTTCTAATTTATTTAATCTTGAAATATTTAATAGCATTGCAAACCCGTCAACACTATTTACTTTAAAAGGTTCATCTTTTTTATTTATATATTTATCTTCTTTGCTCATTTTATAGTTTGGGTAATCTTTATCCTCCATAATTGGAGAAATAATAGAAAATGTGCTAATATTTTTAGAAGCAAGTATGATTTCATCAATTGTATCATTTCTTAAAATCACATCAGGATTAATAATAAATCCATAATCTGTATCAATTTCACTTAGTCCGTAATTATTACCTGCACCCATGCCAATATTATTTTCTGATAATATACAACGAACATTATTATATTTTTTTTCAATTTCATTTTTAAAAGATTTATTGTTAGAATTATCAACCACGACGATTTTGATATCCTTCGGTATAGAGCCAATACACTCATGAATTACATTTTCACTCATAAAGCTTACAATAATTACTGTTAAATTTTGCCTAGATATTGACATATGATCAGTGTAATCAACTATACTAATACTTTTTACTAATGTAAAAATAAATTAATCAATGAAAAAAATAATTGTGACTGGTGGTTTAGGTTTTATAGGTAGTAATTTAATTGAATTATTAATAAAAAAAAATTATTTTGTCATAAATATTGATAAAGTTACTTATTCATCGAATTTATATAATGTTAAAGAATTTAAATATTTTGAAAACTATAAATTTTTCAAATGTAGTATAGGATCAAAAAAATTTCATAAAATATTAAATAAATATAAGCCTACATGTATATTTAATCTAGCTGCCGAAACTCATGTAGATAGATCTATCGATAATCCAGATAACTTTATTAACAGTAATATTGTTGATGTTTATAAATTATTAGAGTCTTTTAGAAATTTTATCCAAAAACACAAATGTAAGCTTATTCATATTTCTACTGATGAAGTTTATGGAGATATATTAACAGGCCGTTCAAATGAAAAATTTCCTTATAATCCTAGCTCACCTTATGCGGCGACTAAAGCAGCCTCAGATCATTTAGTAAGCTCATATATTAGAACCTATAAAATTCCAGCTATAGTAACTAATTGCTCAAATAACTACGGGCCAAAGCAACATCCTGAAAAATTAATACCGAAATTAATCTATAATATTTTAAATAACAAACCCTTGCCAATTTATGGAAAAGGTACAAATTCAAGGGAATGGATTTATGTAAAAGATCATTGTGAGGCTTTAATAAAAGTGTTTTTAAAAGGTAAAATTGGAGAATTTTACAACATTGGTTCAAATAAAAATTTAAATAACTTACAAGTGTGTTCCCAGCTCTTAAATATTTCAAAAAAATTTCTGAAAGTAGGAAATAAAGTGGAAATAAATTTCGTTAAAGATCGTCCAGGGCATGACGTTAGGTATGCTTTGAACAGTAACAAAATTATTAGAAAACTTGGTTGGAAACCAAAAGTTCGTTTTTTGGATGGAATTAAGTTAACATTTGATTGGTACAATAAAAACAAAAGTTACTACAAAAACTTATCAAAAAAAGATATTGTAAAAAGATTGGGACAATCATGATTAAAAAAGGAATTATTTTAGCAGGTGGGAAAGGCACAAGAATGAGTCCTTTAACTAAAGCAGTCAATAAGCAACTTCTTCCAATTTACGATAAACCATTAATTTTTTATCCATTATCAATTTTAATGCTAGCAGGAATAAAAGATATTTTAATAATTGTTAATAAAGGACAATTATATCAATATAAAAAACTAATTCCAAATGGGGATAATTTAGGAATAAAAATAACTTACTTGGAACAAGATAAACCTAGAGGACTACCTGATGCATTTATAATTGGGGAAAAATTTATTGGCAAAGATAATGTAGCAATGATTTTAGGAGATAATTTTTTTTATGGTCAAAATCTTACTTCAAAACTCTTAGCAAATACTAAAATAAAAAAAGGTGCAAGAGTTATATTACATAAAGTTCAGCACCCTGAGGCATTTGGTGTAGCTAAAGTAGATAAAAAAAATAAAATTTTATCAATAAGAGAAAAACCTAAAAAATTCTTATCAGATTTAGCAATAACAGGATTATACTTTTTTGATAATAAGGTGGTTAAACTAGCAAAAAAACTAAAGCCGTCAAAAAGAGGTGAGATAGAAATTATTGATTTATTAAATTTTTACAAATCTAAAAAGCAATTAAGTGCAGATATCATTGGAAGAGGTGGAGCCTGGTTAGACACAGGTTCTATCGAAGACTTTTATAAAACATCAGCATTTGTATCTGCTATTGAAAATCGACAAGGTTTAAAGATAGCCTGCTTAGAAGAAATTTCGTTTAATAACAAATGGATTAATAAAAAAAATATTAAAGACTCTATAAAGTTTTATGGTAATTGTGAATATTCATCTTATCTCAGGAGATTAATCTAAAGATATTTAAAATTTTTAAATTTGGTTTTTTATCTGAACCAGACTTAATTTTACTTATTCTTTCCAAATTTTTCACATAATAATTATAATTTTCTAAAAGTATGTCTTTGCTAGATCTATTAAAATTTAATTTCAGTATCTTAAAAACTTTATTTGTGTTCAAAACAATATTTTTTGTAAGTAATGCCTTATGATAATAATTTATATCAATAAGCTTAAAAAAAATTAACAAATTTAAAGCTAAACTTCCTAAATAATAGTTTATATGAAAAATTTTTGACTTAGATTTAGAATTTTTTATTATATGTAATAAATTTTCTTTGAAAGTAAAAGATTTTTTTGTTCCAACATTTAATATAACCTTTTTTTTAAGGCTTAAACATTTTTTAATAATTAAACATAAGTAATCAACTTGAATAAATTGAATTCTGTTATTTCCATTGCCAATAAGGAATAATGGAAAATTATTTCTAATCATTTCAAAAAGAATTCCCATTCTATGACTCCTAGATTTACCAACAACTATGGGTACTCTTAAAATAATGTAATTTTTAAAATTAGATCTTTCTAGTATTTTCTCTACTTTATATTTAGATTTACCGTATAAATTTTTTGCACTTGGGGACTCGTTTTCGAGTATAGGTTTGATGTAATTTTTCTCAAAAATTGAGAAGGTAGAAGTAAATATAAAGTTTTTAATCTTATATTTCTGTCCCATTAAAATTAAATTTTTCGATGTTGTTACATTATAATTGTAAACATTTTTATCATCATCAAAGATTTCTGAAGCCAGATGTATGATTGTATTAATTTTATTTTTTTTAAATATTTTCTCAAGTTCATCTAAATTAAATAGATTAATTCGATAGAAATTTTTTTGATTTGATAAATTTTTTTTTTTATCAATTAATACTAATTTTTCGGTATTTTTTAATTTATTGACTAATATTTTTCCAATAAATCCTTGGGAACCTGTGATTAAAATTTTTGATTTCACAATTTCATTATCTGTAATAAACCAATCATTATGAATAAGATTAATTTAAATCTATTATATTATTCAACATTGATATTTATAACAATTCTACTCAGGTTATATAACATAAATTATGATGATTTTTGGATCGATGAAATTATAAGTTTTTACATATCTGAACCATCTATTACACTGGGTGAATTTTATTATAGACATAAAACTTTAGAAAATTCTCCTTTTTTATTTAATTTAATTTTAAGAAACTATTTTCAGATTTTTGGATATGACCCCTCAATAGCAAGATACCTTCCATCAATATTAAATTCTTTATCTATCTTTTTTTTGATATTTTTTTTTACAAAAACGTTAAAAGGGAAATCACCACTTCTCTTATTTATCCTACTTGCATTTAATATTTATTTAATAAAGTATTCTCAGGAGCTTAGATTGTATTCATGGTATCTATTTGTTTTTATAATTAACATTTATTATTTTTATAAAGTTGTAAATTTTAGAAATTCTTTATCAAATTTGAATTTTTTTCTTTTTTTGATATCAAGTATTTTATTAATATTTACTCATCCTTTTTCATTAATTATAATTTTTTCATATAATATATTTTTTATTTATGAATATTTTTTGAAAAAAAAGAAAAATTTAGATACAAGATTAATTAGTATTCTGATAATAATAAATTGTTTTTCAGTTTTATTCATAATTTTTTTTATTTTAAATACAACACACCAACCAATTTGGATTGAAAATATAGACTGGAAATTTTTTACAAATTTTTTCTTTTCAAAATTTTTTGGGTCAAGATTGGTAGGTGGTATTTATCTTTTAGTATTTCTCTTTTTGTTGTCGAGATATATTAAGAACATTTTATTTGAATCAAATTTTGAAATATTTTTATTAATTTCCTTATTTTTTTCTTATTTAATACCAATAATTTATTCTTACTTGATAAGTCCAGCAGTAGTTGATAGATATTTAATTTACTTAGTTTTTATTATAGTTTTGTTAGTGGTAATTCTAATAGATAAAATTAAATCTAAAAAAATAAGGCTATTTTTTTCTTCAGTGTTAATAATATTTACTATAGGTAATTTTTTTACTGAAACGACATTTAAACAATTCATAAAAGATAGACCTGTACATAAACCTGATTTGAAATCGGTATTATTAGAAATAAATGAGTCATCAAATACTTACGTCACATTAAATTTGGAAAAAACATATTTATCAAAAAAAGAAATTTCAAATTCTTTTGAAAATTACTTAAATAATTACTCTAAAATTGAAAATTTAAATATACAATATTTTAACTATTTAACTCTAGATCTAGAAAAATATTCTAATAAGTATTGGGTAATTTGTTTGAATGATTTAAATGGTTTTGACTGTGAATTACCATCAAAATTTCTTGATTATCAAATAACAAGCGAAAAATCTTTTAATAGTATTAATTTAAAGTCGATTATAAAACAGGACTAAATTGGTAGCGGGAAGTGGGATCGAACCACTGACCTCGGGCTTATGAGTCCCGCGCTCTAACCAACTGAGCTACCCCGCCTTTTGACTTTGTTGATTTATAATATTTATTAAATTTGATTCAATAATAATTAATCATTAAATTAATGTTAAATTAGTGTAATTGACTAATTTTAGGTAAAAATTACAAGCCCAAATAAAATCAAACATGTAGAAGCTGCTGCTGAAAAATAAAATTTTTTTCTAGCCTCTTCTTTTCTATTAGATTTTACTCTGTTTAAGAGTACATTAATATCTGTCCTTCTAGAATCAGATTGTGGACTATCAGAAACATTATATTTTGAAACCAGCCTTTGTTTAAGCGGGTTAGTTAAATTTTTCATTTAGAATATTAAACCATCGTTTGATTTAAATGGCAAATAAAATTATAGAGATAAAAATATTCCAATTGAACTTAGTAGTAGAACGCAAAATGAAAAGATAAAAATATTTTTTCTAAACTCTTTACCTTGTTGAGCCTCCAATTTTGACTTCAAGACATTAATGTCAACTCTGCCAGAATTAATTTTTTCTGAATTTAAAGGCTTTTTAGAAACATCAATATCATTTGAGATTTCAATTTTATCACTTTTATTCGTAAGACCTTTGTAATTCATGATATATTAAAACATTTCTTTTGCACACGAACAATTAAAAAAAGTTCAAATTGGGTCACTTATTATTTGACAACTGTTCAATTTGGGTCTCTATTAATAAAATTCTCAATTATGAATATACAAGAAATAGATTTTTCCAAAACTCTCACTGATGAAAAGGTATATAATATAATTATGTCTAATTACTCTGATCTAAGTAAAGATTGGATATCTCATCAATGGAATTGGATGAACAATGTTTATGGGTCATTTAATGATCATTATAAACACATGATAATAATTTCTTTAATTGAAAAGACTCTACAGTTCTATGACCAAATGAATATTCAGTGCGATTATGATGAATATTACTCAAAATCGTATCTAGAAATTGAAAAGTTTAGTATTATAGAACTTTGTCAAAAATTGGATTTGCCAAAAGAAACGGTCAGAAGAAAGGTTTTAGAACTTGAAAAAGAGGGAGTTATAACACGTATCAAAAAAAAAATCATAATTGATAGAAAAGCATTCAAGATCGTAAAACCAGAAACCCAAATTAAATTTTCATCAAAATACATTTATTTAGTTTCAAAAGCTTTAAACAAAAATAGGGTTTATTCCAAAAAACTTGATCAAAAAACGATTGAAAATATTATAAAAAAAAGATTTACCTTATGTTGGAGGTGGTTTTACAGAATGCAAATTCCTTTAGTTATTGGATACCATAAGTTTATGAAAGATTTAACAACTTTTCATATTTGGGGAACAGTTGCAATGAACCAAGTTTTAAATGTTTCAAAGCAATTAGACACAAGTAATAATAAAACATCTTTAAACTTCTTTAAAACAAACAATGTTCTTATAGATAATCTAGGATCAAATGCTGGTATAAGTGCAATGTCAATTTCAGATATGACAAGTATCCCTCGCGCGACAGTTATTAGAAAATGCCAATACTTGTTAAAAGAAGATTTGGTTAAGATAAATTCAAAAAAACAATATGTTTTATCTTCAATGAATTTTAAAAAAATTTTACCCTATCAAACAGAAGTTTTTTGGTTTAAAGCAAAGTTTATACGTAAAGTTTTAAATCTTCTTACGATTTTATAAAAACCTTTTTTTCGTAATCTTTATATATATAGTATTAAAAATTTATTAATTTCATCTAGGTAAAAAATGGAAATAGTAACAAAAATCGCACCTATCATACTTGCATTAATAATGTTGGGTTTGGGTTTAGGATTAAAAATTGATGATTTTACGAGAGTATTAAAAACTCCAAAAGATTTTTTTATAGGTTTTTTTTCGCAATTAATTATCCTTCCATTTGTTGCTTATTCACTAGTTGTCATTTTAAAAATAACTCCAGAAATAGCGATTGGAGTAATGATTATTGCTGCTGCACCAGGAGGAGTAACGTCAAATATATTAACTAAGTTTGCAAATGGAGATGTTGCTTTGTCTATTTCTTTAACAGCTGTTATTAGTTTAATCAGTATCATTACGGTTCCTCTTATAATTTTTACATCCGCTGACTTATTTGGAATAACAAATATTTCTCAAAATATTTCAATGTCTGGTATAGCACTAAAAATGTTTACAGTTGTAACAGTGCCAGTTATCTTGGGAATGATTATAAGAAAATTTGCTGATAATTTTGTTAATTCAAAAATTCAAATATTTGAAAAACTTAATTTGTTGTTATTTATCATTTTTTTTATAGCTGCATTTTACGAAGAAAGAGAAAATTTTATAAATTTTCTTATAAAAGCTGGTTTGATTACTTTAACCTTAAATATAACAATGATGGTGATAGCATATTATCTTGGTAAAACTTTTGCCTCAGGAGTAAAACAGCAAAAGTGTATTGCTTTGGAATGTGGATTACAAAATGGCGCATTAGCTATTTTTGTTTCTACACAAATATTCGGTACAGATATAATCTATATAACTCCAACAGCTGCATATGCTATAATTATGTATATTACTGGTTTTATATTTGTTTTTTTTATTAAAAATAAAGTCTAATTATTTTTAAAATTTGTTTGTTTTAAAGGTTTGCCGATTAATTCTATAGGATATTTCTTTTTTTCTACTTCAATATATAAATTTCTATTACAAAGTTCTTCATTAGAAAAATTATTAAGAATATACCCAAATACTAAATTTTTTTTGAAATTAAATGAATAATTTCCTGATGTAGATCTTCCAATAATTTTTTCACCCTCATAAATTGGTTCGTCATGGAGTAATAATGGTTTTCCTGGTTCACTTTTTTTTAAAGTAAACATTGAAAATCTAGTTTTAACTTTGTCTTGTTTAATTTTTTCAAGCGCTTGTTTACCTATAAAATCAAATTCTTTTTTTGAGCTGATTGTAAAAGATAATCCTGCTTGATATTGATTTTCTTCAGGAGAAATATCATGGCCCCAATGTAAAAAACCACTTTCCATTCGCATGATATCCATTGCATGCATGCCACAGTTACTAAGGTTAAATTCTTTACCTTTTTTTATGATTAATTCGTATATTTTTTTTGCATCTTTAACTTCAACATAAAGCTCATAACCAAGTTCACCCACATAAGATAATCTTTGTGCCCAGATTTTAATCCCATCAACTAAAATAAATCTTGCAGTTCCAAATTTAAATTGATCATTTTCAAAATTGTCTGTGCTTAAGGTTTTCATTAAATCTCTACTTTTTGGACCAAACAAACCAAGCACACATAAATTATCTGTCACATCCTTTAATTCTATATCTTTAGAAAGGTATTTTTTTATATGAAATTTATCTCTCTCTCGTGTTGCCGCAGAGCTTATTATTCTAAAGTGATCTTTATTTAAACAAACAACAGTTAAATCAACTTCAATACCACCATCAGGATTTAACATATGTGTATAAACACATTTTCCTAACTCATTTTTAATATTAGCTGTACAAATTTTTTGTAATTCCTCGTGAGCTTTACTAGATCTTATCTCAAATTTTGAAAAAGGAGTTAAATCAAATAATCCAACATTATTAATAGTATTACTTGTTTCATATTCTACTGAAGGGTACCAATTTTGATAACCATAACTGTATTCGTATTCTGTTTTTTCACCGTCTAAAGCAAACCACATTGGTCTCTCGTATCCACCGGCAACACCAAAACAAGCACCAAAACTTTTTAATTCATCATGATATGGCAGTGTTTTTATGTTTCTAGAAGTGTTGTGTTGTTTATAAGGCCAATGCATTCCATATAAATCCCCTAATGATTCAGTAATTCTTTTTTTAATAAAACCAAGATCAGAATGAAATTTTTGAAATCTTTTAATATCATAACAGAAAATATCTTCATTAACATGTCCGTTGATTAACCATTCAGCTGTAACCTTACCGACACCGCCACCACTTCCAATTCCAATACTATTTAAACCGCAAGATACAAAAAAATTTTTCACTTCAGGCACTTCACCCAGTAATGTATTAGTATCCGGAGTAAATGATTCAGGGCCTGAAAAAAATTTTCTAATTCCTGCTGTTTCTAAGACTGGAAATCTTTTAATTGCGGTTGCTAAATACGGTTCAAAATGCTCAAAATTTTCCTGAAATTCCCCAAAGGAAAAATTCTCTGGAACTTTATTGATTTTATTCCATGCTGGAATAGATTTTGACTCAAAAATTCCCAATAATATTTTTCCAGCATCTTCTTTTATATAAGTTCTATTATCAAAATCCCTTATTACAGGTAAAGTTTTAGATAGGTTTTCAATTGGTTCAGTAATAATGTAAAAGTGTTCCGCGGGATAAAGAGGAATACTTACACCAGTTTTTTCTCCAATTTGGCGTGACCACATTCCAGATGCTAAAACAATATATTCACAATCAATTTTTTGCCCGTTTACTTTTACTCCAGAAATTTTTCCATTTTTAGTTAAAATTTCATCTACAGGAGACTTTTCAAAAATCTTTGCACCTTCCAATCTAGCTGCTTTTGCCAACATATGAGTTACGCCTGATGGATCTGCAGCACCATCGCCTGGCATTAAAATACCTCCTAAAACTTCATCAGTATTCACAATTGGATAATTTTTTTTAATTTGATCCTTATCTAAAATTTTCACATCTACATCAAAGAGCTGTGCAGTTGTTGCTTGTCTTTGAAGTTCTTGCCATCTGCCTTTATTTTCAGCAATTGAAAGTGCGCCGTTTAATCTTAGTCCAGCAGAATGATCAACTTTCTTTTCAAGTTCTTTATAAAGATCTAAAGTATATTTTCTAATTTTAGTAATTGCTGCAGAGGGACCTAGTTGACTTACTAATCCTGCTGCATGCCAAGTTGTACCCGATGTAAGTTGATCTCTTTCAACAACAATTGTATCTTTCCATCCAAATTTAGCTAAGTGGTAAGCTACTGAACAACCTACCACGCCACCCCCTATAACAACAACTTTAGTGCTACTTGGAAGTTTTTTTTCCATCTAGTTAATTTTTGATTGCATCTCGAGGATTAACGTATTCATATCCGAAAACATCTGCAACAGCTTTATAAGTCACATGACCCTTATGAACATTTAATCCTGCTAAAAAGTTTTTATCTTCCTCAAGAGCTTTTTGATAACCTTTATTTGCTAATTTAATTAAGTAAGGAAGTGTTGCTTTATTTAAAGCAATAGTTGAAGTTCT